>NZ_JBEZYB010000010.1:0-176696 GCF_040638285.1 Amycolatopsis sp. NPDC026612 | reverse complement strand
GCGCCGCCGGGGGGGGCCGCCGCGACCCCGCCGGCGGCCACGGCCAGCGCGAGGACACCGGTGGCGAGCTTGGTGCGTCGGGAGATGCGGTGCTTTCCCGTGTTTCCGGGCATGAGGTGACTCCGATGGAGAACTGAGAGGGATCGTGGGATTCGAATAATTCGCGGCTTGCGATATCGATGGTGGACGGTGAATGTCGGTAATCGTGACCGGGCAAGAGTTCGATGTCCAGCGTTTTGTGTCCCTGTGAAATAGTTCGGAAATGTGTTGAACCGAACTGAACCGGCGTACGTATACCTGGGTGAAGCAAGAAGTGTGCGCCATGGCCGGACGGCGCTCGGGCCATGGCGCAGACCTCGTCGGCGTAGGAGCCCTTCGACCTCTTGGCTGCCGGGTCGAGGCCGACGATCACTCGTGCTGCGCCGCTTCTTGCTCGGCGGGTGCGGCCACGAGATGGCGACGCAGTGCTTCTGGACCTAATATATCGGCTTGCGATATATTAGGCCGGTGGGTGCGAGAGTGATGACCGAGCAGGCTTTCTTCGTCCTCGCGGCGTTGGCCGACCAGCCGCGGCACGGCTACGGCATCGTCGGTGAGGTCGCCGACCTGTCGGAAGGCCGAGTGCGGTTGCGGGTCGGCACGTTGTACGGCGTGCTGGACCGGCTGGTCGGCGACGGTCTGGCCGAGGCGGACCGGGAGGAGGTCCTGGATGGCAGGTTGCGGCGCTACTACCGGTTGACCCGGCAGGGCCGCGATGCGCTGGCCGGTGAGGCTGCCCGGCAGGCGGCGAACGTCCGGGTGGCCACGAAACGGCTGCGCGCGTGGCGGCCGGGGCCGGCGGGAGGCGCGGTATGACCGAGCTCGAGCGGCGCTACCGCCGGGTTCTGCGGCTGCTGCCTGCGTCCTATCGGCAGGCGTGGGAACAGGACATGGTCGCCACTTTCCTGGCCGGAGCCGTGCCCGATGATCCGGAAGACGCGGAGTTCACCGCCGAATACGGCCGGCCTGGCTGGGCGGAGGTGGTCAGTGTGCTGGGTCTGGCAGTACGTCTCCGTCTCGGTGGAGCCGGTGCGCCGGCCCACTTCCGGGTGTGGGGAGGGGCGATGCAGCGAGCCGCGCTGGCGGTGCTGCTGGTCTATGCGGTGAACGCGCTGGCCGGCGTGCGCATGCTGCTCTGGCTTCCACTGCGGTTCCCTGGACTGGTTGTACTTGGTCAAAGCGGTGCGGCGGCGTTGCTCGGCTTGAGCTGGGTGGCGGCGTACCTGGCGCTCGTCCTCGGGCATCGGCAGCTGGCGAGGCTGCTCATGGGGCTGTCGCTGCTGCTCTCCGCGGTCACGGCAGGAGCGGCCGTGGTTGCGGGTGGTGGAGCGTATTGGGGCTCCCGAGTGGCAGAGTTGCTGGTGAGCGCCTTCGCGGTGGTGGCGGCCTCGGCCGCGTTCCACCGGGATGCCGAGCCGGTGCGGTCCCGGCCTTGGCTGACGGCTCTGCCCGTCGGCGCGGTCCTCGTTACGGTGGTCTTGCTGCTGATCCAGCATCCCGGCGACGGAGTGCTGGTCGACGGACCCGGTCTGGCCTGTGCCGCGCTGATCGCCGCCGTGCTGTTCCAGCAGATCACTTCGGCTGCGGAGCGAGGCGGCTCAGCGGGTATGTGGCCGGTGGCGCTGGTGTTGCTCACCTTCGCCGCGCTTGGGTTGCGTGTCGTGACTTTGCTCGACTACCTGACGTTCACCGCGCGTGCCTCCCGGCCGAACGCGCTGGTCACGGCCGCCATCGTCGAGGCCGTCGTCCTGGTTCTCGTTACCGGCCCGCTCGCAGTCCGAGCTTTCCGGACACTGCCGCGAGCGACACATCCAGCAGATCCGCGCGCCGGCTCACGAGACGCTTGAGGCCGACGAGCGTTCCGCTCGAACCGAACAGGACACGCCGTTGTGTCCTGTTCGGGAAGTATGGGCGTCCTCACGTGGTCAAGCCGCGACGGTGCGGTTCCGCTCACGAGAGCGTGATCACCGCGTCACTGTCATGTTCCTGGCAACAGTTCGACTAGGCAAGCGATCGTCCGGTCGCCGTAGCCGATACCGCCAGGAGGAGTCACCGTGCCCGTCCCGATTTCCGAAGCCCTCAGTGTCCAAGCGGACGCCGCACGAAGCAAGATCATCGAACTTGGCCGGCCGGGCCGGTACCTGGTGAGCTCGGCGCTGGCGGGCGCTTACATCGGGGTCGCCGTCGTGCTGCTGCTCGCGGTAACGGGACCGCTCAACGCGGCGCAGTCGCCGTGGACCAAGCTCGTGCAGGGACTCGTGTTCGGGATCGCCTTGACTCTGGTGGTGTTCGCGGGTGGCGAGCTGTCGACCGGGAACATGATGACGATGGTGCAAGGGATGTTCGCACGCCGTCGTGGAGTGGGTGCGGGGTTCGCGGTGATCGCGGGGTCGTTCGTGGGTAACCTGGCTGGCTCGGTGTTATTCGCCTGGCTGGTCCACGAGAGCGGGATCCTGCAGGCCGGCGCCACCCCCGGGCACGCCGCGCCCGCGGCCGCGCTGCTGGCGGCGACGGTGAAGGCCAAGGTTGCGGAGCCGGCGGTGATGCTGTTCTTCCGTGGCGTGTTGTGCAACTTCCTGGTCTGCCTCGCGGTCTGGATGGCCGCGCGGACGAAGTCGGACGGTGCGAAGCTGACGCTGATCTTCTGGTGCCTGCTGGCGTTCATCGGCTCCGGGTTCGAGCACGTGGTGGCCAACATGACGGTGTTCTCCCTCGGCATGTTCGAGGACGTCCCGGGCGCGACCTTCGGGGCGTTCGCGGTCAACCTGGTCCTGGTCGGGCTGGGCAACCTCGTCGGCGGTGGTGTGCTCGTCGGCGTGGGTTATGGCTTCCTCGGCCGCGGCGAACCCGTCGTGACGGCGGCGCGCCCGGTTGGCGAGGCCCTCGAACCCGTCTCCGCGTAGAAGGTCGCCGTCACTGCGGCGTGTTCGGCTGAGAGGGCGCACCGGTCGTGATCGTGCGGGTGAGTTGATCGGTGCGCCGGAGCCGGCCGTCGGGGAGGAGCTCGCCGAACAGGTGGACTTCGGTGACGATGGTCCGGTCGCGGCGCATGCGGGCGTGGATGGTGAGCCGTGCGGCGAGTTTCGTGCCGTCAATGACCGCCTCGTGCACGTCGAACCGGTAATCCTCGAGGTTCTTGCGTAGCGGCCGCAAGTGCGCGATGAGCTTGGCGCGGTCCAGGACGATGCCGTCGCTGTTCTGCACGATGTCGGGGGAGTAGTACCGGTCGACGACGTCGGCGGCGTCGTTCGTTTCGTCCAGCGCCTCGCGCGTGAAGCCGGTGAAGAAAGGTCTGAGTTGACAGAACAGCCGCGCGCTCGCCGCGCCGATGCCGTGCGCAGCCGGACTGCGGTCCTCGAGGCCGCGGCCCGGCTGCTGGGTGTGCGGCCTGACGCGGGCATGGAAGCGATCGCGCAGGTTGCCGGGGTGACCCGGCAAACGGTCTACGCCCATTTCTCCTCGCGGCACGACCTGCTGACGGCCGTGGTGGATCATGCGACCGTCGAGGTTGTCACCGCGTTGGACGCTGCCGGCCTCGACCAGGGGCCGGCCGCGGAGGCCCTGCTGCGGATCATCGGGATCAGCTGGCAGATCTTGGACCGGTATCCGGTGCTTCTGCGGCCTGAAGTGGCCGATGGACCCGGGGATGCCGAGCGGCACCACCCGTGGTCCTGTGCCTGACTCGGATCATCGAGCGCGGGCAGCGGTCCGGGGAATTCGACAAGACCCTGTCGGTGGGCTGGCTCGCCGCCGCGGTGATCGCGCTCGGTCACGCCGCGGGCGGCGAACTCGCGGCCGAACGGCTCTCGGCCGCGGAAGCTCAGAAAGCTTTGCGAGTCAGCTTGCTGCGTCTCGTCGGCGGAATGACTTCAGGGCGAACTTACCGGGTGAGCCGATTGCCGGGCCCCTGCTGGCGCGGTTGAGGCGGCGGCGGCCGCCTTGCGGAGGTGTTCGCGTTTCGGGATCGTCGGCCGCTACCGGTAGAGCAGGCTGTGGGCCTGATCGATGACCTTGTGGTAGAGGTCGCCGCCCAAGCCGTTGCGGGCGAGGGCTGCGCGGGCGGCGTTGGCGCCGGGGCCGCCGTGGACGGCTCCGCCGGGGTGGGCGGACGCGCCGGCCAGGTAGAGGCGGTCGACGGGTGTGTCGGCGCGGCCGAGACTCGGCACGGGGCGGAAGATCAGCTGCTGGTGGGCGGCGGCGCTACCGGCGTTGATGGCGCCTTCGACCAGGTTGTGGTTGTGCTGCTCGAGGTCCTGCGGTCCGTAGATCGACCGGCCGCGGATCCGGGTGGTGAAACCCGGGGCGTGGCGTTCGATGACGGCTTCGACGCGGTCGGTGAAGTGTCGCAGCTTGTCACCGGACCAGTCGTGTCCGCGGGGGACGTGGGTGTAGGCCCACGCCGACTCGGTGCCTGCCGGGGAGCGGCTGGGGTCGCTGGTGGTCATCTGTCCGGCGATGAGGAACGGGTTGTCGGGGACCGTGCCGCCGCCGAGTTCCGCGCTGTAGTGGCCGAGCGCGGCGAGGTCGTGGTCGAGGTGCAGGGTTCCGGCGCCGGCGGCGTCGGGGTTGCGCCAGGGGATCGGTCCGGACAGCGCCCAGTCGACCTTCACGGTCGCGTCGTCCCAGTGGAACCGCTCGACGTCCTGCACGAACCGGTGCGGGAGGTGTTCTGCGCCGACCATATCCAGATACAGCGTCGGGGCCGGGACCGCGGCGAGCACGGCCCGCCGGGCTCGCACGAGACCGCCGTCGGTGTCCGAGACGCCGAGCGCGCGGCCATCGGCGACGATCACCCGCGCCACCTCGCGGCCGCAGGCGATGCGTCCGCCGCGGTCGGTGAGCCGCTGTACGAGGGCGTCGGTGATCGCGCTCGCGCCGCCCTCGGGCACCGGGAAGCCGGCTTCCTGGCCGACCATGCCCATCAGCCAGCCGAACACCGCGCTGCCCGCGTGGCCCGGCCCGAGGTCGGCGTGGAAGGCGTTGCCCGCGAACAGCAGCCTCGCGCCTTCGCCGGCGAAGCGTTCGTTGGTGTGCGCGCGGGCGGGCATCAGCGTCATGCGCAGGAAGCGCAACAGCTCGCCGACCCCCTGGTGCCGCAGCAGCTTCGCGCCCGCCCGCACCGGCGGGAAGGGCGTGAAGAGGGCGTCGATCAGGTCGTCGCGGATGCCGCACCAGAAGTCGAACTCGGCTCGCCACGCGTCGCCGTCGGCGGCGGAGAACGTGGCCACCGACGCGGCCGTGCGGTCGAGGTCACGGGACAGGACGGCGCAGCGGTCGTCGGGCAGGACGTGGGCGACCACGTCGGGGGCGTGCCGCCAGCGCAGGCCGTAGCGGTCGAGGCCGAGCCCGGCGATAATCGGCGAGACGGCCGCGAGTGGGTAGAAGGAGCTGCAGACGTCGTTGCGGAAGCCGGGTTCGATCAGCTCGGCGGTCCGGACCCCGCCACCGGGCTGATCGGCGGCTTCGAGCACGAGGACGTCCCACCCGTGGTCGGCGAGCAGGTTCGCGGCGACGAGCCCGTTCGGGCCCGCGCCCACCACGACGGCGTCGGCGCTGTCTTCGGTCACTCGGAAGTACTACCCTCGGCGGCCGCGGTTACACGCTGCCGTTGCGGCACGACCGTGTACTTCGGGTCGTCGGCGGAGTCCTTCCCGGCGTGGAAGATGCCCCAGCGGGTCGCGGCGGAGGCGGCGATCAGCGCGGCGCCCGACAGCCGCCGCACCCACCCCCGGCCGAGCACGGCCCCGGCCACCCCGGCCGCGGAGAGGATCTCGGCCGCGCGCAGGTACTTGCCGCCCTTGCCGGAGTGGTACGGCTCGGCGACCATGCCGAGCCGGTGTTCCATGAGTTTCAGGGCGCTGACTTCGAGGGCGGACCCGAACAGCGCGAGGTTGCGGGCCGGGGCGGCTTCACGTTCGGGCGCGAGCAGGAGTCCGAGCCCGCCGGCGGCACTGGCGCCGGAGCCGACGAACACGTACGGCATCTCGCGGTAGCCGTCGTGCCAGGCCGGGACGGCGGTGTCGGTGATCAGCGCGGCGGTGTACGCCGCGACGGCGGGACCGAGGGCGGCGGCACCCGCGGTGGCGGCCGCGCCGATCCTCGGCAGCTTGCCGGTGACGGCGGAGGCCGCCGCGGCGCCGGCGAGGGGGCCGTAGGCGGACAGCAGCCACGAGCCGACGCTCATCGGCGAGGTCACCTTGAACACGCGCAGCATGTTGAGGAAGCGCCCGGGCCGGCCGAGATCGTGGACCAGCGCGACGAGCGAGAGGCTGATGGCCCCGAACGCGCCGGTCTTCGCGGTGAGGGCCAGCGTCGTCCGCCCGGTCGCCTGTGCTCCGGCGCCGAGCAACGACGACGCTCCGGCCAGGCCGCCGAGGAAGAGGTAGCCGGGGATGTCGGGGGAGTGCCAGACCGGCCCGTTGATGATCGGTTTGCCGTAGTAGGAGGTGAACTCGGCGTCGGGCACCATCGGCTGCTCGCCGCGCTTGCGCCGGCGTTTGCGGCCGGTCGCGACGCCGGTGAGGGCTTCGCGTCCCGGGCGTACGTCCTGACCGCTCATTTCCGCCTTCCGAATGCCGTCGCGGCGAACGCGGCCAGCGCGCCGCCGACCAGGGTGACCGCGGCCGTGCCGACGTGCCGCCACATCGCGGGCAGGTCACGGGTGGTGACCTTCGGGTCCGGGGGCAGGCCGTAGACCTCGGGTTCGTCCAGGAGGAGGAAGAACGCGCCGTCTCCGCCGACGCCGTCCTCCGGGCTCTCGCCGTAGAGGCGGGCGTCGGAGACGCCGGCGTCCTGCAGCTGCTCGACGCGGTGCTGGGCGCGTTCGCGCAGTTCGTCGAGCGGACCGAACTGGATCGAATCGGTGGGACACGCCTTCGCGCAGGCCGGTTCCTGGCCCTGGCCGAGCCGGTCGTAGCACAGCGTGCACTTCCACGCCCGGCCGTCGCCCTCTCGCTGGTCGATGACGCCGTAGGGGCAGGCGGGGATGCAGTAACCGCAGCCGTTGCAGATGTCCTCCTGCACGACGACCGTGCCGAACTCGGTGCGGAACAGCGAGCCGGTCGGGCAGACGTCGAGGCAGGCGGCTTCGGTGCAGTGCTTGCACACGTCCGACGACATCAACCAGCGGAAATCCGTGGACGGCTCGTCGGCGGCCATGGCGAGGACGTCGGTGTCGTGGTGCAGCCCGGCGTCCTGCTGCGCGATCGGCTTGCGCTGTTCGATGAAGGCGACGTGCCGCCAGGTGTCGGCGCCCAGGCCGACGGTGTTGTCGTAGGACATGCCGGTGAGTGCGATGCCGTCTTCCGGAACGGCGTTCCACTCCTTGCACGCGACTTCGCAGGCCTTGCAGCCGATGCACACGCTGGTGTCGGTGAAGAACCCCATGCGTGGCGGGTGGTCGCGGTAGCCGGTCTGCGACGCGGGATCGGTCGTGGTCACCTCACACCTCCGTTCCGGTTTCCGGGGTGATCCCGGCCCGCTCCTGGTAGCGCCGGACCAGCTCGAGGCGCTCCGGGCCGCGGGGACGGCGACCCGGGCGGATGTCGCAGGCCGCGGCCTTGGTCTCCTGGATGTGGCTGTTCGGGTCGAGGCTGAGCGAGATCAGCTCGTTGACCGTGTCGCCGGTGGTCAGGCCGTTCTGGCCCCAGTGGTAGGGCAGGCCCACCTGGTGCAGGGTCCGGCCCTGGATCTTCAACGGCGTCAGCCGCTCGGTGACCAGCACCCGAGCCTCGATGACGCCCCGCGCGGTGGCGATCGTGGCCCAGCCCATGTGCTCGAGGTGGCGCTCCCGCGCCAGCTCGGGTGAGACTTCGCAGAACAGTTCGGGTTGCAGTTCGGCGAGGTAGGGCTGCCAGCGGCTCATACCGCCCGCGGTGTGGTGTTCGGTGAGCCGGTAGGTGGTCACGACGAAGGGGAACACGTCCGAGCCCGGTTCGGTGCTGCTGGGTTGGAACCGGTTGTGCTTGTGCCGGATCATCTGCCGGACCGGGTTGCGCTGCTGCGGGTACAGCAGGTTGGGGAACGGCGAGTCCTGCGGCTCATAGTGGGTGGGAAGCGGCCCGTCGGTCAGCCCGGCCGGTACGTAGAGCCAGGCCTTGCCGTCGGCCTGCATGATGAAGGCGTCGGTGCCGGTGAGCGCGTCCGGGCCGGTGGCGTCCTCGTCGGGCCGGAAGTCCGGGGCTTTGGTGGGTTTGAAGTCGGGCACGTCGTGGCCCGTCCACTTGCACTCGTCGGCGTCCCACCAGACCAGGGCCTTGCGCTCGCTCCACGGCTTGCCGTCGGGGTCGGCGGAGGCCCGGTTGTAGAGGATCCGGCGGTTGGCCGGCCAGGCCCAGCCCCACTCGGGGGCGACCCAGTTCTGCTCGGTGGTCGGCTTGCGCCGGGATGCCTGGTTGACGCCTTCTTTGTAGACGCCGCAGTAGATCCAGCAGCCGCAGGCGGTGGAGCCGTCGTCCTTGAGCTGTTCGTAGCTGGACAGCGGTTCGGCGTCGGAGTTCCAGCCGTTGATCTCGGCCAGGACGGCCTCGGCCTCCGGCTCCGCCATTGCGCCCTTGGTGGGGTAGTCCCACGTGAGTTCCAGCACCGGCCGGTCGCGTTCGCGCTGTTCGTCCGATGTGGACTCGTCCATCGTGGCCGCCAGCAGCTTCTCGCGGATCTTGCGGCCCAGGTGGTAGGTGAACCACAGGTCGCTGCGCGCGTCACCCGCCGGTTCGACCGCCTGGTGGTGCCATTGCAGCATCCGCTGGGTGTTGGTGAAGCTGCCGTCTTTCTCGGTGTGCGCGGCGGCGGGCAGGAAGAACACCTCGGTGGCGATGTCCTCGCTGCGCAGTTCGCCGCTTTCGATCTCCGGCCCGTCCTTCCACCACGTGGCACTCTCGATGAGCGAGAAGTCCCGCACCACCAGCCAGTCCAGGTTGGCCATGCCCAGCCGCTGCATCTTCGCGTTGGCCGACCCGACCGCCGGGTTCTCCCCGAGCAGGAAGTAGCCCTTGCACGTGCCCCTCAGCTGTTCCATGACGGTTTCGTAGGTGCTGTGGCTACCGGTGAGCCGGGGCAGGTGGTCGAAGCAGAAGTCGTTGTCCGGCCGGGCCGCCGGACCCCAGTACGCCTTGAGCAGGCTCACCAGGTACGACCTCATGTTGCCCCAGTAGCCCTTCTTGGTGCCTTCGGCTTCCACGAACGCGTCGAGATCCTCGTTCGTGTGGGCGTGCGGCATCGGGATGTAGCCGGGCAGCAGGTTGAACAACGTCGGGATGTCCGTCGAACCCTGGATCGACGCGTGCCCGCGCAGCGCGAGGATCCCGCCGCCCGGGCGGCCGATGTTGCCCAGCAGCGTCTGCAGGATCGCCGCCGTCCGGATGTACTGCACACCCACGGTGTGCTGGGTCCAGCCGACCGAGTAGGCGAAGGCGCTCGTGCGGTCCCGCCCGGAGTTCTCCGCCAGCAGCTCGCACACCTGCCGGAAGGTGGCCTGTGGGACACCGCAGATCTGTTCCACCATCTCCGGGGTGTAGCGGGCGAAGTGCCGCTTGAGGATCTGGAACACGCACCGGGGGTGCTGGAGGGTGACGTCGGCCTGCGGTTCGGCGCCGATTTCCGCGCCGCCGGAACCATGGGCCTCTCCGCGGGCCGCCTCGCTCACCGAGCTGCCCTCGCCGGTGCGCTCTTTCCACTCCTGATCACGCTGCCCCGACGCCGCCTGCATGTCAGTGCCTTCGTACTGCCAGGTCTGCGTGTCGTAGCTGCGCTGCTCGCGGTTCAGTCCGGAGAAGACGCCGTCGAGGTCCTCGGTGTCGGCGAACTCCTCGGCGATGATCGTCGCCGCGTTCGAGTACGCCAGTAGGTACTCCCGGAAGTACTTCTCTTCCTGCAGGACGTAGTTGACGATGCCGCCGAGGAAAGCGATGTCCGTCCCGGCGCGCAGCGGCACGTGGATGTCCGCGAGCGCACTCGTCCGGGTGAACCGCGGGTCGACGTGGATCACTTTCGCGCCGCGCGCCTTGGCTTCCATCACCCACTGGAACCCGACCGGGTGGCACTCGGCCATGTTCGAGCCCTCGATAAGGATGCAGTCGGCGTTCGCCAGGTCCTGCTGGAACGTCGTGGCCCCGCCACGACCGAAGGAAGTCCCCAAACTGGGAACGGTGGCGGAGTGTCAAATACGCGCCTGGTTCTCGATCTGGATCGCGCCCAGCGCCGTGAAGAGCTTCTTGATCAGGTAGTTCTCTTCGTTGTCCAGGGTGGCGCCGCCGAGGCTGGCGATGCCCATGGTGCGCCGGGTGCGCTTGCCGTCGACCTCCCACTGCCAGCCTTCGGCCCGGGCGGCGATCGTGCGTTCCGCGATCATGTCCATCGCGGTCTCGAGGTCGAGGGTCTCCCACTCGGTGCCGTAGGGCTTGCGGTAGAGCACCTGGTGTTCGCGGGCCGAACCGGTGGTCAGCTGCAGGCTGGCCGAGCCCTTGGGGCAGAGCCGGCCGCGGCTGACCGGGGAGTCGGGGTCGCCCTCGATCTGGGTGACCTTCTCGCCCTCGACGTAGACGTTCTGCCCGCACCCGACGGCGCAGTACGGGCAGACCGATTTGACCACTTTGTCCGCGTCCGTGGTGCGAGGGGTGAGTTCGAGGCTGATCCGGCTCTTGGCCGCCGCCCCCCGGCCCGTCGGGTCGTTCTCGGTCAGCTGCCGGTAGACCGGCCACTCCGAAACCCAGCGCTTCAGGCCCATCGCTCACCTCCGTCGCTCTGTTCGCGCATACCCACGCCTTCCCCCGGTCAAACCTGGCTTCCCGCGGCTCGCATCTGCGCGTCGGCGCGGACGCGCTCGGCGATCCAGCGGTGCACCGTCGTGCGGCCGGTCGGATTCTCGTGCCCCGGATTGGACAGGTCCTGTGCGGACGGTGGCAGCCCACGGGCCCGGCGTTCCTCCGGGCTCGGCGCGTCCCCGCCGTCCGCGGGCAGCCCGGTGCCGATCAGGTGGGCCAACCCGGGCGGGATGCCCAGGCGACGGCCGATCTCGGCGTAGTCCAGTTCGGCTGCGGTCATCTGCTGTACCTGCTGCCGGGTCGCCATCACGTCAGACCTTCCGCACGTCTTGCGGCGGGAAGTCGCCGCGTCGCCGGTCGAGCGCGGTGCAGCCGATACCGAGCGCGATCATGCCGACGCCGAGCCCGAGGTGCAGCCAGTTGTCGGCGTCGTTCACGGGGACGAAGTTCGGGGCGCCGGCGCTGTCCGTGCCCAAGCCGTAGACGCACAGGATGAGATAGACCAGGCCACCGATCATCAGGTAGGCCCGAGCGCCGCCGGGGTAGCGGGCCGCGATCACGCCGACGACCCCGAACAGCAGGTGGACGAGGTTGTGCAGGACCGACACGGTGAACACGTCGAACAGCTGAGCCGTCGAATGGTGGCCGGCGAACTGCAGCTGGTCGTAGTGCGTCGTGATGCCGGGAATGAACCCGAGTACGCCCACGATCAGGAAGACGGCTCCCACGACCGTCGTGGTGCGCTGCGCGAGGAGGGCCTTCGATCTGGTGTTGCGTTCGGTTTCGGTCATCGCTGCTCCTGGATCCGGTCGCGACGGCGGACGGTGAAGGCACCTTGGGTTTCGTACAGCACGGATTCGACCTCGCTGACCGAGTCGACGCCCTGCTGCCGGAGGGCCCCGTCGAGGTCGTCCCGCGTGAGCTGGGCCGCACGCATGGTGGCCTCGTCGATCCGGCCCTCGGTCACCAGCGTGCGGACTGGGTGGTCCAGCAGGCGCTTGAGCCGTCGAAGGAACCGCAGGCGTCCGACGAGCGTGTGCAGGACGAGCAAGGTGACGAGTGCGCCGAAACCGACCATGAAGGACGTTCCGGCCGCCGTGGCGGTCCGGCCGATGATCGCGCCGACGGCGACGGCCACGACGAAGTCGAAGATACGCAGCTCCGCCAGCGTCCGGCGGGGAGCGAGCCGGAGACCGACCAAGGCGGTCAGGACGAGCAGTGCGGTTTTGCCGCACGCTTCCCCGACCGCGCCCCAACTGCTGAAGAACCACGTCATGGATCCCGGCTACCTCGTTCTCCGGTGGGCAAACGTCGGGAGCGAAGTGGCGCCCATGCGTGGTTCACCGCCGGGAACACGTCACGGCACAGGGGCACTGTCGGTGCCGTCGAGCGTTTCCCTGGTTTCGCGAATCGTCTCGCGAGGAAGCGCGGACGCTTCGCGCACCTTGCCGATGCCTCGCCGGGCCAGCACTGCCCCGGCGGCCGAAACGCCGGCGCCGACGATCGCCGCGGACACCCAGGGTGGCAGGCGACGGGACAGCAGCAGCACGGCCGCCGCGATGATCGAAGCGCCGCCGTAAAGGCCGGCGACGCCCGCGGCGCCGATCATGCCGCCACCGAGCCCGGCTGACTTCGCGCTCTCACGCAGCTCTTCCTTCGCGTGGGCAATCTCCCGCCGGACCAACTCGGCGATCTGGTCCGCGATCCCTCCGACGGGGTCCGTGTGGTGCGGTTCGGCCATGACCTTTCCTCCCGATCCGTTGTCGTGCTTCCGCTTACCCGCGCCGACCGTCGTTATGCGTCCGGCCGCGCTGCGGTCGGGAAAGCTGTCTCGACCTGCTCGCGAGGCAGGGGCGCTCGTGAGTGCCAGCGCCATGACGACGGCAGTGAGGACCAGCGAACCGATGGCGCCTACCCGACCGAGCGGCCACTCAGGCGTACCAGGTGCAACTGTTGTAGTGAGAAGTCCGTACTTGCCCAGTTCGGCGAGGCGTCGCCAGACAGACGGTGGGGCGCGTACGGCGAGGGTCCTCGATGCGACGCAGCGCGCGGCGTCCATGTTCCGGCAGCATCTCGATCTCCTCGGTGGTCAGCTTGGGCCGCCCGGTGACCTGTGCGACGACATGGTCTCACCGCGCCGGCTGGCCGGGCCGGAACCGCCGAGCGATCCGGGATTGACTCCGAGGGTGAGCGGGACGCACTGAGGGGGTCATTGCTGGGAATGTGCGGTGAACAGCGCCGCCGCGTCCCGTTCGCTGTCCGGGTCGGCCAGCACCAGCACCTCGTCGTCCTGCTCGAGCGTAAGGTCGCCCCGGATTCGCAGTTGCCTGCCGCTGCGCACGACCAGGCTGACCCAGAGGTCTTCGCCGAGGTGGAGGTCGTCGACGGTGCGCCCGGCCGCCGGCGCCCCCGGCGAAATTCGGAACCGCCGAGCCCCGGCCGGTTCCTCGTTCGTGCGGATGCCCAGTGCCCAGGGGCGTGGCGGCCGCTCCCGCATCTCGATCCCGCACCGGGCGGCGACGATGGGCATCAGGCCGCCCTGGACGACGACCGAAAACAGTACGACGACGAAGATGATCTCGTAGGCCAGGACGTCCGCAGCCCGGCCGGAGACCAGGATGTAGGTACCGAGCAGGATCGGGACGGCACCCTTGAGTCCCGACCAGACGACGAACACCCGATCGCCCCACGGCATGCGCGTGGCCAGCAGCAGCGGGCCCACCACCAGGGGCCGGACGACGAACGTCAGCAAGACGGCCAGCACCAGCCCGATCCACCAGGCGTTGGTCGTGAACAGCGAGGACAACGAGACGGTCAAGCCGAGGATCACGAACGCGACGATCTCGGCGAGACTGGCCAGCGACGAGTGGAACCGCTCGATCTCGCGCTTGAACGGGGCCGCGGCGTCGCCGACGAGGACGCCCGCGATGAACACCGCGAGGAACCCGGAGCCGTGGGCGAGGGTGGCGGCACCGTAGAGCACGAACGAAACCGCGAGGGTCCGCAGGGGATAAAGTCCTTCGGAGGGCATTTCGACCCGGCGGACGAGTTGCAGCAGCAGCCAGCCGCCCACGAGCCCGACAGCCGCCCCGACCGCCATTTCCACCGCGAACTTCCCCAGCACACCGAGAAACGCGCCCCCGAACCCGTCGCTGGCGGTGACGCCGGCCAGGCTCAGCAGCAAAGCGATGCCCACCGGGTCGTTGGCGCCGGACTCGCCCTGGATGGTCGTGCCCGCCCGGCCGGTGATCTCGCGATTGCCGAGCACGGAGAACACGACGGCCGGGTCGGTGGGGGAGAGCGCGGCGCCGAGCAGGAGGGCGAGCAGCCAGGGCAGACCGAACAGCAGGTGAGCGGCCACGGCCAGCGCGCCCGCGGTGAGGAAGGTGCCCAGCACGCCGATCGAAACGACCGCGCCCAGGGCAGCGCGCAGTTTCCGGACGCCGATGGTCATGCCGCCGTCGAAGAGGATCACGACGAGGGCGACGGTCACGACGTTTTCCACGACGCCGAGTGACACCTGCCGCAGCGTCGGCACGAGGTCCGACGCCGCGGCCGCGGCGACCAGGAAGAGCGCCGGCGCGGGCACGCGGAGGGCGGAGCTGATCCGGTTGGACACCAGGGCCAGCGTGATGACCGCGGACACGATCAGGAGAGTCAGCCCGAACGACTCGATTCCGCTCACGTGTCCTCCGTCGGTCGGGTGTGGCAGCGGAAGGTCGGATACCCGTTTTCGTCGGTGTGAAAAGGCGACAATTCGGACAGTCTGTAACCCCCTGCAGCACAGCGCTTGGCGGCTGCCGCGCGAGGTAACCGACTCCGCCAGCCTGGGAAGGAAAGGAAAGGCGATGACAGGAAGCACGCGTTCATCCGACAGAGCGATCGTCGGTGGCGTTGGAGCGGAACGCGTATCAACCTCAGCCCGGTCGTGGCGCCGTCCATTCTGGGGTTGCGGTGTACTTCCTCCTGGCCACTGCTGGTGCACCAGCAGTGCGATGCTGCTCAAAGCGGTGCACAAGCGGGTCGTCCCGCCCATGGGCAAGCGGGCCGAACGTAACGTCCTCGGTCGCGAGGCCGAACTCACGATCCAGTTCGAGCTCGGCGACCCGGGCAGCAAGGTCGGCTGACAACGCTGCTGCAGGCGGGTGTCCTCAACGGTTGCCACGCCGGTGAACGAGGGCTCCTGTGGCGGCCGCGGTGGCGGCCCCGGCCACGGCGAGAAGCCCGTGGTGCTGGCTGAACCACAGCTGAGGGCTGCGCGGCAAAGCCTGGTCGTCGAACTCGCCGTGGGCGCCGAAGTCCCGGCCGTCGGTGTCGTCGGCCGGGCTCCAGAGGTTCGCCGGCCGGTCGGGGGACGTCGGTGTGCTGGTCTGCTGGCCCTGGTAGCCGGTGCGGGCCAGGTAGCGGTCGAGCAGGCCGGGAGCGACCGCATTCGCCAGCAGGGTGCCGACCGTGCTCGCCCCGGCCCAGTACTCGCGTCGACGCGGGTGGTCGGCGGCGTACAATACGGCCCGCGCCGCGATCTCCGGCTGGTAGATCGGCGACACCGGCTTGGCGTGGCGGGGGAGCCGGGACAGCACCCAGGAGAACTGCGGCGTGTTCATCCCGGGAAGCTGCACCATGGTCGTGCGGACCTTGCTGCGGTCGTGGAGCAGTTCGCAACGCAGTGCTTCATTGAACCCCTGGATAGCGTGTTTTGCTCCACAGTAGGCGGACTGCAACGGAATACCCCGGTAAGCCAGGGCGGAGCCCACTTGGACGATGGTGCCGTGGTCGCGGGGTTTCATCCGGTTCAGGGCGGCCTTGGTGCCGTGGACGAAGCCGAAATAGCACACCTCGGTGGCGCGCCGGAATTCGTCGGGCTCGATCTCGGTGAACGGTGCGAAGATGGAGCTGAAGGCGACGTTGACCCAGACGTCGATCGGGCCGAGTTCGTCTTCCACCTTGCTCGCTGCCGCGTCGACCTGCGAATAGTCGGCGACGTCGGTGGGGATCGGCGGGGGCGTGCCGCCCGCGGCGCGGACGTCCTCGGCGGCACCGTCCAGGCCTTTTCTGCCCCGGGACAACAGAGCGACACGAGCGTGCCGCCGCCCGAAGCCGCGGGCGACGGCCCGTCCGACCCCGCCGCTTGCGCCGGTCACCACGACAACGGGTGCGTTCTCGGACATCGGGCTGAGGCTCCTCTCGTGCTGGCCACTGTTCCGGGACCCGGGTACCCGGACAAGAACGCCAAACCGTTCGCCCAAGCAACTGTTACCTCGTCGAAACTCGCCGCTGCCTGTGCCCTGTTTCCCGCCTTGCGGATGGGGTACGCGGTGTCATCGAGCGATTGAGGTGAGGTCGGATGGCGAAGATCGGAACCGCGACGAGGCAAGGCACCCGCGACCAGAAGATGCGGGAAGGACGTCTCCCGATCGCCGCGGAGTTCCTCGTGGGAGTTTGGCTGGTCGTCGCGGCTTTCGTGTTCAGCTACACGGTGACATTGGCCGGTTCCGCCGGGTTCTGGAACGTGCTGCTGTGCGGCGCGGTCGTGACGGTCGTGGCCGCGGTACGGCTGGTGGCTCCCCGGGCGGCCGCGTGGCTGGGACTGGTCAACGTCGTCGTCGGATTCTGGTTGATCGCTTCGCCGTTCGCCCTCGGCTACCCGGCCGAAGGACACCGTGACGCGGCGAAGACGAATGCTCTGGTGGCCGGGATCCTGGTCGCGATCTTCTCGGTCACGGCGGTCACCGTGGCTGCTCGCCGCAAGGCGGCGGCGCGCCACCGCGCGTAAGCCGGTCGCTGCGCCCGCCGGTGATCAGGCCCGGTGCACCGTCTTGACCGCGAGCTGGTTGCCGGGAAGGTCGGTGTTCGCGCAGCCCGTTCCCGGCATGGGAACGAAGTTCGAATCGGTCTCCTGCGGCAGGTAGATCCGCAGGCCACGGACCGGGCTCGGCCGGCAGACGCTCTCCGGGTAGTTGTGCACGTTGACGAACTGGATGTCCGCGGCGGCGGTCTGACCGGGAGCCAGCCGGACCGGGGCTCCTTTCGTCCCTTCGCGGTAGGCGGCTTCACCCACCTGGTGGCCGTCGTCGCCGGCGACGTACGACACGCCGGGGAAACCCTGGATTTCGCACGGCGCCGAACTGTCGTTGGTGATCAGCAACGGCCGGTAGACCGATCCGGCACCGGCGTCTCCCTGGCCCAGTGCCAGCTTGACGTCGCCGGCCTGGCACAAGCGGTCTCCGTCCGGAGTGGTCGACGCGGGAACGGTGCTGGACGAGTCCTTGCTGCCGGCTTCGGAAGTCGTCACTGAAGGGTTCGACGCCGGGGAAGCCGGCGACGGACTGGTGGTTGCCGGCGACGCGCCGGTCCCGCCACAAGCGGTGAGCAAGAGAGCGCCGGTTGCCGCGGCGCACGTGGCCGAAAGCCATGATTTCGTCATTTGGCCTCCTTGGTAGTCGGCCCGGTTCAAGGGTATTTTATTTGTTCCCGTCCAGCCAGGCTACCGATGCATGCCTGACGTTGCTGCCGAAAAGTGCCGTACGACAGCCTTGGGTATCTGTCCTGCCATTTGACCTGGGTATCTGACGATTACCTTGCGATCGACGCTTCGGAGGTATTGAGCGACAGCCTGCTTTGTTCTCGGTGAGATGCGATGAGGTTTCCGGCCCGGTCGGTCACCGCCTGCTTCGGTCATGTGCCGGGCCGGCGAGCCGCTGGGCGGTCTCGAGGAGCAGGCCGTGCACGAAGGCCTGGGGCAGGTTGCCGCGGAGCTGCCGCTGGCGGACGTCGTATTCTTCGGCGAGCAGGCCGGGCGGACCGCAGGCGGCGCGGTTGCGTTCGAACCAGCGGAACGCCGCGACTTGATGGCCCTGCTGCCATTCGGCCAGCGCCATGACGAACCCGCAGAGGAGAAAGGCTCCTTCGGCGTCACCGAGCGGCCGGTGGTCGGCGGAGAAGCGGTAGGCGTAGCCGTCCTGGGTCAGTTCGGTGCGTACTGCCTCGAGCGTCGCCAGTGTGCGGGGGTCGTCGGCGGGCAGCGCGCCGCGCACCGGGGGGAGCAGCAGTGCGGTATCCACTTGGTCGTGTGCCGGGCTGCGCCGCCACGCGCCGCGAGAATCGACGCAGCGGCCGGCGGTCTCGGTCAGCAGGTGGTCGGCGAGCGTCACCAGTTCGGCGGCCCGGCGGGCCGGAAAGTGACGGGCGACGCTGCGCAGGCCCGCGACGCACGCAAGCCGCGAGTGGGTCCACCAGGCGCGACCGAGCTCCCAGACACCGGCGTCCGGCTCGTCCCACTTGCGAGCGATCAGATCGGCCACGACGTCGACGGCGTGGCGGGCGTCCGAGGTCAGGCGGTCGTGTCCCGCGGCCGCCGCGTAGAGCTGGAGGATCTCGCCCAGCGCGTCGAGCTGGAACTGGCCGCGGACGTGGTTGCCCAGCACGGCGGCACCGCCCGGATACCCGGGCAGGTCCAACGCGGCCTCCTTCGGCGGTGGCCGTCCATCCGTCCGGTAGGCGGGCAGGAGCCGGTCGCCGTCTTGGAGCACGCGCGCGGTCACGAACGCGAGCGCGTCGTCGAGCAGCGGATGCGGTTCCTCGACCGATACCGCGAGGCCGGCGTAGCACTGGTCCCGCAGCCACACGTACCGGTAGTCGTAGTTGCGGCCGCCTTCGGCGCGCTCGGGGAGGCCCAGTGTGGCCGCGGCGACCATGCCACCGCCGCCGGAGGTCAGGCCGCGCAGTACTGCGTAGGAGTGCTGCGCGTCTCGAGGTGCCACGCTGCCGGTGAAGGGCGGGACGGCGGAGCTCCAGCTGTGTGCGGTTTGGGTCCACAGCCGGTCGGGGTGCGGGGGTGGCGGCAACGGCTGGTCACTGATTTCGAGCACCAGGTCGTGCCGGCGACCTGCGGTGACGAGCAGGTCGAGGACCAGTCGTCCGGTTTCGTCCGGGCGGGCGTCGGCGACTCCCTGCCACCGGACGCGAAGCCCACCCGTCCGGGCGGTCCACGTTCCGTCGTCGGCGCGATGGACTTCCCGCAGCGAGCGGGTACCGAAGCGGCCGCGCACGTCGAGCTCGACCTGCATCGGGACATCCTGCTCGCCGGCCTCGATCCTGCGCAGCACGACTACCCGGTGCGGGTCGGCGGGGTAGGCGAGCGCGTCGCGGGATTCGACGATCGTGCCGGCGGTCACCCAGCGGCTGCGCCAGATCAGCGTGCCGGGTTCGTACGCGCCGCCCCAGACGCACGGGACGGCGGGGCGGACCGAGTAGACACCGCGGCCGCCGATCAGTGCGGACAGCACAGCATCGTCGCCCCAGGTCGGTGCGCACAACCAGGTGATATCGCCGAGCGGTCCGCACAGGGCGCCGCGCTCGCCGTCGGCGAGAAGAGCGTATTCGCGCAGCACGTGAGGCGGGAAATGTCGCCATTCCTGGTCTACGTCGTTCACGGTGGCCGAATACCCGGGAGAACGCGGGGGACACCACACTTTCGCGTGTGGGTGAAATCGTAAGGTGATCGTCAGGTGCGCCCTCTCCGCGATGGACAACACTGAGCAGTTCGTACTTGTCTAATGTGGACAGGCTTTCACGTTCACGTAACGGACTCAACGGAACCCGTTGCTGCCAACCGAACGGCCGACCTAACCTCGTGGTCACTCGGATCGCGAAGGGTGCGAATGACGCACGATGGATGGAGTTCGCCCGGCACGTTTCCGATCGGGTCCTGATGTTCGACCACGGCCGGATCGTCGAGGAGGCCCCGCCTGAAGAGCTCTTCACGCAACCGGCCCAGGAGCGCACGCGGACGTTCCTGAAGGCCGTGCTCGAACGCGGCTGACCGGATCGCAAGCTGATCGTCAGGTGCAGGAGTGCTCGTCCGCGAGAGGCTGGAGCCGCACGCGCGACGAAAGGAGCCGAGGACCCATGAGGACCCCGACCCTGCCCCGGCCGAGCCGCGGCGTGGCCGTACCCAGCGTGGCGCTGGCCGTGGTGCACGCCCTGACCTTCCTGACCGGCCTGTGGCTGGCGCTTTCCCCGTTCGAGCTGGACCAAGAATTCAGCGGCGGTGGTTTCAACGGCTTGTGGAACGACGTGCTCGTCGGCACGGTCGTGCTGGTGTGCGGGGCCGGGCAGCTCGTGGCGCCGACGACCGCGCACGTGTGGCGCCCGCTGCTCCCGCTCGCCGGGGCATGGCTGGTGGTGGCGCCGATCGCCCTCGGCTACAACCACGGGACCCCGGCACCCGCCACCACCGCCGGTGACGTCGCGGCCGGAGTCGTCGTGCTGGCGCTCTGGGCCGCCGGCGTCGTCGTGCTGGCCCGCGCATTGCGTGACCGTGAAGAGCGGTGACCCGGTGACCAAGACCCAGACGCGGGTGGTCGTCACCGGGTACGACGGCACGCAGGAGTCGCTTCGAGCCGTGTTCTGGGCTGCGGCGGAGGCCGATCGCCGGGAGAGTGCGCTCGTCGTCGCGCGTGCCGTGGACTGGAGCTGGCCGGGCGGGAGTTATCCGGAGGTGGCGCTCGCGCCGCTGAGCGGGGGAGCCGAACGGCTGCGCGAAGACGCTGAGACGCAGACCCAAGAGGCCGTGCGTGAGATCGGCCATTCGCATCCCGACCTCGATGTGCGGACGGTCCTGCTCGAAGACGTGCCCGGCCCGGCCCTGGCCGGCGTCGCTGCCCGGACCGGAGCGGACATGCTGGGTGGTCGGTCCGCCGGGAACCGGCCCGCTCGGCAGGGCCGTGTTCGGCTCCACCACTGCCGGGCTCGCGAAAATGTCCGGACGTCCGCTCGTCGTCGTCCGAGGCGAGGATCCCGGCGAAGGGACAGCGCGCTGTCCTGTGGTCGTCGGCCTCGACCCGGCGGCCGACAATTCCGCCGTGCTGGCCTTCGCGCTCGACTTCGCCCGGCAACACGCTGTCCCGGTGCACCTCGTCCATGCGGTGACCGGCCGGTTCCGCAAGCATGCCGGCCCGTCGGAGGCGATGGTGGCCGAGCTGGTGGGCTGGTTGTCCGCCTACCCCGACGTGCCGTTCGAGCACCAGATCGTCCGGGACTTCCCCGAACGGGTGCTGCTGGACCGCGCGAGGCACGCCGCGTTGCTCGTGGTCGGTGACCGCCGCCGCAATCCCGTTCGGCGTGTGCTGTGCACTTCGGTGAGCCGGACCGTCCTGCACTACGCGCCGTGCCCGGTGAGCGTCGTCGGAGCCGGGGGATAGCCGTGTTCGACTACGTGGAGGGCATCGTCATCGCGGCCCCGGTTCCGGCGGTTCGCGAGACGTTGCGCAGTATCGAAGGTGAGTGGCTCGGCACCCCGCCGGCATCGGATGAGCGGTCCGGGTCTTCCTGCCTGCGGCCGGCGCCGATCTTGAACCGCAGTTCGTTCGCGCGCTACCTTCCAGCGCTGCGAGGCCGTAGCTCGTCGCGGCGCCATCGTCCGGGACAACATAAGGAACTGCCACCCTTGTCGCAGCCGAGGGGGAGGTTCACCGCACTCTCCCGCCGACGTTCCGCAGAGATCTCGTGTCCTTGTGTCGCCGCAAGAGTCTCGGTGTATCGGGTGGCTGCGCGGCTCACATGAAGTTGCGGGTGTGCAGCCGGGACAGTTCGGTGGCCTCGTCATCGGGGAAGCCGATGTGGACGAGTCGGCGGCGCCGTCCTTCGTCCATTTCGGTCTGCAGCGCCTGCACCTGGTCCCAGCCGCGGCCGATCGCATCCGCGGACCACGAGCCGGCGGCCAGGACGACCAGTGCGTCGAAGACGTCCTGGTTGAGTCCCGCGGTGTCGAGCAGTGCGTCGTGCCGGCGCTCGACCGCGGCGCGCAGCCGTGGCCGCAGGTGGGGGTCGATGGTGCCGAGGTGGTGCAGGTGGGCGACGCCGAAGGCGACGTGCCGGGCTTCGTCGCGCCGGGCGAGGCCGGTCACCCGGCGGGTGACCGGGTCCGGGGCGGTGCGCTCGAGGAACTCCAAGAGGTTGAGGAATGTGCCTTCGCCGAGGACCGAGAGCATGAACGATGCCATCGAAAAATCGGGCTCGTCGAGCAGGGTGGCCAATGACTCGCGGCCGCCGGCGGACGACGTGCCCAGGTTGCCACCGTGGAGCAGGGCCCGGCGGGTGAACACCTCCATGTGCCGGGCCTCGTCGGCGGTCTGCACCGCCAGCAGCTGCATGACCTCCCGGAAGTGGGGGTGGATGCGGCCGAGCAGCCGCGCGGGGACGACCAGCGCGGCCTGCTCGTTTTCGATCAGGTAGGTCATCACCTGCACCACGGCTTGCTCGATCTCCGTGGGCAGGGCGAACTCGGTCGTCCAGTCGACGGCTTCGTCGGGGTCCCACTGCGCTGATGCCGCGTGCCGGTAGAGGGCCGGGGCGACGTCGGCCCAGACGGCGTCGCGGTGGCCGAGGTCGAACCGTGGTTCCGGGCCGCCGGCCTCGACGAGCGCGCCCCGTGCGGCCAGGCCCCAGCGTGCGGGCGGTGCGTCGGCCAGGTTCGCCGGGGAAGGGTCGCCTGCCCGCTCGGCGCCGGCCCACCGGTCGAGGTCGGCGCGTCCGCGGACGACCGAAAACCGGTCTTCGTTCACCTCGGCGCGGTGGCCGTGCGCGCGGCACCACGCCCGCAGGTGCACGGGCAGGGCCGGGTCGGAGCCGGTGACGGCCATCCGGTCGCCCGGCGCGAGGCCGGCCAGCGCGCGCTGCAGCAGCAGGTGTGCGCCGCGGTCGAACGACAGCCGGCCGAGGTCGATCCCGAGCGGAGTCACGGCTGGTACTCCGGCGCGGTGATCGCCCCGTCGGCGTCGTAGAACCCGGTTTGGTCGACCGCGGCCTCCAGCTGCCCGTACCCCGTCGTCCTCCCGGGCTCCCACTGCGTCAGCCCTTCCAGGTCCAGCAGCGGGCGTACTTCAGGGTCCCCGTAGGACATCGATGTCAGCAGCTCCCCGGGGCGGCGGGTGAGGTCGTCGGGCGCGGACCCGGCGACCGCGAGCACGCAGTGGTCGTACGGAGCCGTGGTGGCCAGGACGCGGGTGCCGCCGGAGGGCAGGGTGCCCTCCCGGGTGAAGAGCAAGTGGTTGCCGTCGGTCATCGCCGCGGCGTCGACTTCGCCGGCGGCCAGCGCCCGCGCGGCGTCCCGCTCACCGCCGATGTGGTCGCCGTGCAGGCCGACGCCGATGTCGAACCGGCGGATCGTGACGTTCTCCCCGTCGACGAGACCGGCTTGCCGCAGCAGCGCGCCGGGAATCAGGGTCGCTTGGGGGGAGTCGACCGCGCCGAGCGCCACGGTGCCGTCCGCCAGGTCGGCGACGGTCCGTTGGGGAGCGTCGGTCCGGGCCACGAGCACCGAGGTCAGGTCGCGGTCGGTGTCGCGCATGAGCAGCGGGCGGACGGACCGCCCTTCGGCCTTGGCCAGGCGGCAGCTGCGCACCCAGGCCAGCGGCGAGTGCCAGGCGACGTGGATCCGGCCGGCGACGAGGTCTTCGGTCTGGCGCTCGTAGTTCGAGTAGAGCACGTAGTCGAAGGGCAGCCCCTGGCCGCGCAGCCAGTCGCGGAACCCGGTCCAGATGGTGACCACCTTCGGGTCATAGGCGACCGCTCCCAGCAGCAACGTCATCACGCCTCCTGCGCGAACAGCGGCAGGCCGAGGGCAGCCCGGCCGACGAAGTCCTGCAGCGCCTCGGTCGTGGGCGCCATCACGCGCGCGGCCAGCGCGTCACGGAACCGGCGTTCGATGCCCAGGTCCTTGCGGAACGCCGAGCCGCCGCACAGCCGCATGACACCGTCGGCGACCTCGGCCGCCGCTTCGGCCGCGACCAGCTTCACCTGCAGCACGCGCAGCATCGCGTCCGGGCGGTCGGTGGCCAAGGCGGCCAGGGTGTCGCCGAGGAACGCGCGAACCTCGTCGGTGCGGGTGCGCAGCGACGCATACTGCGCGCGCCGGCCGGGCTGGTCGGCGAGGCTTTCGCCGAGGTGCTCCAGGCGGGTGCTCGTGAGGTGGCCGGCGGCAGCGGCGACGAGCGCCTCCATGATGCCGAGTGAGAACGCGGCGTTGAGCACCAGGAACCGCGGCAGGGCGGTGGCCAGCGCGATGTCCAGTCCCGTGCCGTCGGCACCGAGCTGGGCGTCGGCGGGAATCTCGGCGGCGGTGGCGGTGACCGGGGCTGAGGCGTTGCCCCGCAGACCGAGGCCGTCGAAGCCGCCTTGAACCGCGAGACCCGGGGTATCGGACGGCACCAGCCAGAGGGTCATCGCCCCGCTGTCGCCCAGCGGCCTGCTCGACCAAACGTAGCTGTCGGCCTCGCCGGCTGAAGTGACCCAGCTCTTGCGGGCGTCCAGCAGCACTCCGTCGCTCTCGCTTTTGGCAGTGCTCAGCGGAGCCCAGAAGTGGCTGCGGGAGCCCGACTCGGAGAAGGCGAGGGTGGTCAGGTGCTGTCTGCCGGCGATTGCGCGCTTGGTCTCTCGCGAGCCGTGCGCGTCCACCACCGCGGAGGCCGCGTAATGCATCAACACGATCATGGCCGTGGAGCCGCAGGCCTTGGCCAGCCGCTCGACCACCACCGCGGCCGCGTCCAGTCCTTCTCCGGCGCCACCGTCCTCGGGTGAGCTGAGCAAACCGAGCAAACCGGCCGAGCCCAGTGCGGAGATCGAGGCCCTCGGGAACGTCCCGGCCCGATCGACCTCCTCCGCGTTCGGCGCAACGCTGTCGGCCACGACTTCGTCCACTGCCACCGAGTAGTCCATCGGCACCGCGCTACCACCTTTCGCCGGGATAAACTTTCCGCGCGTACCCCGGCGGCCCCGCGGTCAAACGCCATCGACGGCTCGTGTGTCGACGACGCCTGGAATGGGTGACGAGCCGGGGAAGTCGTCCGTCCTGGCGTCGACGCTCTGTTGCGGCCGGGCGTGGTCCAGAAGGGTCTGCCGTGCCGCTCGTTTTCGCGGCGATGTCCAGGTGCATGGCGGTGTCGCGGTCTTCGCTGAGCGCGTCGTCGCATTCGCCGTCACGGTTACACGATCACATCAGTTTGGCTCGCCGTAAGGCAGTTCGTGTCCCGACTGCTCGCCCTCAAGGCCTTTTCGGCTCCTTCGGGAAGACCCGGTGCGGCGAGCCGACCGGACAGGGCTTCGAGGTTGTGACGATGCCAGTAGCCCCGGCAGTAGTGATGTGTTTCCATTTGGGAGTCCGGCTCGCCTTTGACGCGGTGGCATGGTCTGCAGCAGGTGCGCGCCTTGTTCGAGGACAGTCAGCCAGCCGCCTTCCGGTCGTCCGCGGGGGAGGTGGGCGGATACCGATCCTTGATCCGGGATTGAGTTGCATTGCGGCTCGTCCATCAGGTGGGGCCGGTGAACGAGTTGCGCCGGTCTCGCGCCCGGACGACGTGGATGCGCGTCAGCAAGACGGCAGCGAGGAGTCCCCACAAGACCGGCCACCCCTGCCCGGCGAAGAGGCCCGCCACGACCATGAGCACCGCCGTGACGTCGGCCAGGACGAGGATCAGCCGCCACCGGGCGGCTTGCCTGCGCCGCGCGGCTGAAAACCCCGCGGTGAACTCCGAGGCGAACCAGGGATCTTCGCTGCCCAAGCGGTCTTCGATTTGGCGCAGGATGTCGTGTTCGTTGTTGGGCACCATCGGCCGTCTCCCTCGCATTCAGGCTCATCGTGGGGTGGCGGGTATCCCGCGATTGCCGGAGGAAACTGTTCGAGCGAGGCGGAGAACCTTGCGGCTTCCTTGCGAAATCGGACACTCTCGATAGAGCAGGCGGTGAGTCGGGTGGCCGGGTCCTCGTCGGCATCGACAGGACGGCGACCAGCCGCCTGCGATGGGGTTCGCCGTCCCGGTGCTGGACGCGTTCATGCCTCGTCCGGCCGATGATGCACAGCGCGGCCGGGTGCCATCGACCGGGTCGAGCTGAGGCAACTGCCCGCGGAAGCCCCTGCTCGAAGACTCCGGCGGCGCTGCTCTGCTGGTGGTCGGCAGCCACGCTGCGCCGCACCGTGCTCGGCTCGGTCAGTCACCGGCGGGGCAAACGCAAGGTAATCGTCAGGTGCAGCCGCACTCGGATGCGGAAGGCTGGCAGTGGCACCGGCGACCGCCGGACCGTGGTGGAGGACGGCCGGTGGAGCACGAAGACCTGATCGACCTGGAACAGCAGGGCTGGCAAGCGCTCATGGCGGAGCCTGCGGCCGCGCGGAAATTTTACGATGGCGTCTTCGACGAGCGGGTCGTCTTGCTGCTTTCCGACCTCCCACCGATCCGGGTGCGTGAAGCAGCGCTTGACGCCTTGTGCGGGGCGGACTGGGAGGAGTTCCGGTTACACGGGCTGCGCTGTGTCCGGCTCGGCGAGAGCACCGGCGTGGTCCGCTACAGCATCGCGGCGACGCGCTCGGCGTTGCCGTATTCGGCGCAGGTGAGCAGTGTCTACGCGCGCCGGCCGGGCGGCTGGAAGCTCACTTTCCACCAGCGGACCCGCCGCTGAGACGGGCGGCCGCCACCGGCGTGAAGCGGCGGCCGCACGAACCTCAGAGGCCGGTGAAGGCCTCGTCGACGAACGCCTTGTTCTCGTCGACCCACTTCTGCGCGGCGGCTTTCTCGTGACCCTTTGGCGTCTGCAGGATCAGCTCATCCAGTGAGCCGAGCTGCTCATCGGTGAGCTTGAGCCCCTTGGCGACCTGGGCCAGTGTCGGAAAGTCGGTGCCGAAGCTCTTGCGGAGCGTCACGACGATCGGCTTCTTGTGTCCTGAAGGGTGATCGTGCCGTCGAGGCCGTACTCCGGGATCGCGGCTTCTGCACAATCCCGGGTTCGCCCGCGCTGGTTCAGCTCGTCGCGCGGGGGCCGCTTTCCGGGCGACGGACGGCCTCCTGGGCGCCCGTGTCGAACACTTTGTACAGTTTTGGCTTTGACTGTCGGTTATGGACTCCCGACTTTCCTTCAGAGATCGGAACAAAGGGAAATGTTGATCAGCGTCAGCATTGCATACGGCAAGATTTGATCGATCCCCGCATGAAGCGATCACGGTCCGGTAAAGTCCGTTGTGTCCGGTCCGGCGATGTGGTCGGCTGGCGGGACCCATGGTCGCGTCGGTGAAAGGGACGAATGGCCTTCTTCCTGTCTCGGCTACTTTCGCGCTGGGTACTGACGCGCGGCTGGCTCCTGCCGGTGGTGGTCGTCATGGTCGTGTTCATGACGAGCTGGCCGCTGATGTCACTGGCCGAACCAGCGGGCAGCGACCTGGTGCGGCCGGGCAACTACTGGTGGTACTTCGTCGTGACGGCCGCCACTGTCGGCTACGGGGACTTCTCGCCTGAGACCGTAGCGGGGCACGTCGTCGGCAGTTACGTCATCATCGGCGGAATCGCGACCCTGACGACGGTCTTCGCCAAACTGGCGTCGGCGCTCGAGCAGGCGAAGGGACGGCGGATGCAGGGGACGGAACCGGTACGCGTGAGCGGGCACACCGTGCTGATCGGCTACGCGTCGGGCCGGACTGAGCGGATCGTGGCCCAGCTGCTGGCCGACGGCGTGACCGGGCTGGTCCTCTGCGCCGGGGAGCAGGTACCGGTGCACCCGATGCCCGGGGAGCCGCTGGACTTCGTCCGGGGCGACCCGACGGCCGCCGACGTGCTGGCGCGGGCGGCCGTGCACCGCGCGGCGACCATTCTGGTGGACATGGCCGACGACAACGAGGCGCTGGCCGTGGCGGTCACCGTCCCACGCGAACCCGTCGGCGCACGTCGTGGTGGCGCTGAGGGACATGGAACGTGCCGAGCTGGTCCGCTACGTCGATCCGAGGATCAAGTGCGTGCAGTGGCACACGCCGCGGATGATCACCGAGGAGCTGACTTCGCCGGGAATCGCCGACGTCTACACCGAGCTGATGACCACGGGCGGGGCGAGCACGTACTCCGTGACGCTGCCGGAGTCGCTGGGGATCTTGCGGACCGAGCGGTGCCGGGTCGCGCTGGGCCGGACGTTCGGGGCCACGATCCTGGCCGCGCGGACGGCCGACGGCCTCGTCGTCAACCCCGGCTGGGACGGCGAGCTGCCAGCCGGTTCGGTGCTGTACTACGTAGGCCCGCGACGGCTGACCGATGCGGAGGTCGGGACCGCCCTGCGTGAACCGGGCAGCTGAATCTCGGTGGTCCTCTTCGGCTTCGCGGGGCGACATGGCGATCGCGGGCCCGCTGGCGCGGGGTGCTCCGCGGCCCGTTCGCGGAGTCAGGGGGCCGGTGCTCATCTCCCGCGCTGCGCTGCTTCGTGCTTTCCCGAGCCGGATCGCAAGCGAATCGTCAGGTCCGGCGGACGGTTCGTGCGGGAGGGTGGATTCCGGCGGGCCGGAGCGAACGTCGTCGTGTGCGGGAACGCGTCATGGGTTTGGGGGCGCGGACTCAGGGTGCCGTCGTGCTCCGGCCCGGCGTCGTGCGTGGCGGCGAAGCACAATGTCGTGCTTCGCCGCCGCGCTCGTCGGCGGATGTGAGAGTAAACTATTGTCGTAGGCAACGATCCTCGAGGAGGAACGCGGGAGGATTCATGGTCACGCGAGGTGCCGAGCAACACTTCTGGATCGGGCCGGGAACGGAAGGGATTCTGACGCCGAGCCTGCCCAGCTCGCTGGCCTTCGTCGCGGCGCTGTGGCTCGGCTTCGCGCCCTACGTGCTGCACTTCAGTCGCGTTCGCGGTGGGCTCGCCGACGGGATCGACGTCCTGGTGGCCGTGGTGGTCGCCGTCTTCGCGCTGGTGCGGACGGTGGCACCTCGCGATCTGCCGGTGTTGAGCGTCGTCAACGCGATCCTGGGCCTGTGGCTGGTCGTGGCTCCCGTTGTGCTGGGCTACACCCTTGTCCGGATCGTCGTCGTCGACCTGGTCGTCGGGGTCCTCCTCGTGGGGTTGAGCGGGCTCAGTGCCCTGCTGACCTATCGGCAGCGCGCGAAATCGCAGGTAACAGGGCCTGGAGAGTGACCACATGCTGAGTGTTGCATAATGCAATAGTGGCTTCAGGTAACAGCATGGGTGTCAGACGCGTCCCGGTTCCGGTCCGGCAGCCGATCGGCAGGTGGCTGCGGGAGAGCCGGTCCGGTCTGGTCGGGCTGGCCGTGCTCATCGGTGCGGGCGCCGGGCTCGGTGCGATCGTCTTCCGCTGGTTGATCACCACGTTCACGCACCTGTTCTCCGGACAGGCCGACTACGCCGACGCCGGACGGGCAGCGCATCCGTGGTTCCCGGAGCTGGGGCCATGGTTCCTGCTGCTCGCTCCGGTGGTGGCCGGGCTGGTCTACGGGCCGTTGGTGTACAAGTTCGCCCCGGAGGCTCGTGGGCACGGCGTGCCGGAGGTTATGTATGCGGTCGCCGAGCGCGGCGGGCGGATCCCGGCGCAGGTGAGCGCGGTGAAGGCGCTCGCCTCAGCGTTGACGATCGGCTCGGGCGGGTCGGTGGGGCGGGAGGGCCCGATCGTGCAGATCGGATCCGCGCTGGGCTCGACGCTGGGCCGGGTCACGAGACTGCCCGAGTCGCGGCTTCGGGTGCTGGTCGCCTGTGGTGCGGCGGGCGGGATCGCGGCGACGTTCAATGCGCCGCTGGCGGGCCCGTTCTTCGCGATGGAGCTGATCCTGCGCGACTTCGCCGCGGAGTCGTTCGGCGCGGTGGTGCTGGCCAGCGTGACCGCGAGTGTGGTGGGCCGGGCGGCGTTCGGGAACACCGCTTTCCTCGAACTGCCGCCGTTCAGCCTGCGCAACCCGGTCGAGTACTTGCTCTTCATCGTCCTCGGAGTCGTCGTGGGTGCCTGTGGAGTGCTGTTCACCCGGGTGCTGTACTGGGTCGAGGACTTCTGCGACTGGGTGTGGCGCGGTCCCGAATGGCTGCGCCCCGCCGTCGGCGGGATCTTCCTCGGCGGGCTGCTGCTGGTGCTGCCGCAGATGTACGGCGTCGGCTACCCGGTGCTGCAGAACGCCGTCGAGGGCAAGTACGTGATCGGGTTCCTGTTGCTGTTGCTGGTGGGCAAGATCGTCGCGACGAGCCTGACGATCGGGATCGGCGGCTCGGGCGGGGTGTTCGCGCCGTCACTGTTCATCGGCGCGATGGGCGGCACGGCGTTCGGCATCGTGGTGCACGCGTGGCTGCCGTCGCTGACCGCGTCGCCCGGGGTGTACGGCCTGATCGGCATGGGTGCCGCCTTCGCGGGCGCCGCTCGGGCGCCGATCACCGCGGTGATCGTGCTGTTCGAACTGACCGGCCAGTACACGATCATCCTACCGATGCTCACCGCGATCGTGATCGCCACGGCCACGAGCCGGACTCTCTCGCGGGACACGATCTACACGCTCAAGCTGCGCCGTCGCGGCGTCGACCTCGACCGGCACCCCCAGGAACGACGGCTCGCCGCGACGACGGTCGAAGCGGTCACCGAGCCGCTACCGGAACCCCTTGCCGCGGAGACGGCGCTGAACCGCGCCGCGCACGCGCTGGCGGTCTCCGGGCACGGAATCCTGCCGGTCGTCGACGACGACGGCAGCTACCAGGGCTGCGTGACAGCCCGAGCGGTCGCCGAGGCCCTGGGCAGCGACCACGACGCCACGGCGGGGGAGCTGGCGGAGCTGCCGCCCCTGATCACCTGCGAGACGTCGCTCGCCGACGCACTGACGGCTCTGGCGAACGCGCCCGGAACGGGCCTGCCCGTGCTCGACGACGAACACCGGCTGGCCGGGTGGCTTACACACCAGTCGGTGCTCTCTGCGCTCGCCCCGGCCGGGGCGAGCGGAACGGGGTGATGCCGCATGGGAGCTCCGAGTCTGGGTCTCCCGGAGCGCTGTGCCGATCATCCAGAGAGCGGGACCTGGTGCTGATCTGGTCGGCCGCGCGGCTGGAAGGTCTGTCTGAAGCACACCGCTCGCCATCCCTCGGCGGTGATTGCCAGGCTCGGAACGCACGTGGTCGTAGTGCCGGCGGAGGGGGGGAGGTTTGCCGCGGACGTCGGTGCCGGGCTCCGGAAGGCGGCCGCCCGCCGGCACCTCTGCCGGGCGGCGGCCCAGAACTCATCGAACTCTTATCCGGCTATGTCGTCGGCGGCCTGCCCCGACGGTGGTGACCGTCCGACGTCAGGTCCAGACGGCCTCGGGAGCTACGGCCGACGCAGGTGGCTCGCCGCCGGCCTCGGCGAAGGCGGTGAGGACGTCGACCAGGCCGCTGCGGGCGTCGTCGGGCATCCGGGCGACGATCTTGGCGATCTCCTTGCGCCGCCGGGCGGTGACCTGACGGACCACTTTCGCGCCGTCCTTGGTCACGGCGAGGACGATTTCGCGGCGGGAGACCGGGCTGTGCTGCCGGTCGACCATGCCGACCGCGACCAGCCGGTCGACCATCCGGCTTGCGGTGGACGGCGTGACCTGCAGGTACTCCGCCAAGTCGGCGTGCTTGAGCGGCCCCCGGGTCTGCAGCACCACCAGCAGCCTGAACTGCGGCAGCGTGATCATGTCTCCGGCGGCCGCGATCGACCTGGCCGAGACGGCGACCAGCAAGCGGGAAGCGGTCAGCACGGCGTCGGTCACGGCGTCGACGTCCGTCGTGTCGAGGGCAGGCGTACTGCGAGGCATGTTCCCAGTGTGCCGCACCGGCAGCTTAGTGTGCCGATCAGGCGCGCCAGAGGAGGGCTCGGTGCCCGATGTGTTCTGTTTGTCCGAGTGATCGGCCTCGCTGTTCACCGTTGGCGAAGTATTGCGTGCTGCAACAATGTTGGTGGGCAATGAGACTGAGATGTTCGGATGAGTCCACGAGACTGCTGGTCGCTGGGATCCCTGGCTGTCATGGTCAGCGTGTCCCTGGGCCTCGGCGTCACAGGTCCGGCACGGGAAGCTGGGTGTAGTCGACGTCGCCGGTTTTCTCCAGCAGGTTGATGTGGGTCTTGATGTAGTCGCCCGCGAGGTCCGCGAACGGGCGGACCAGGGAGTTGCGCGTGTCGGCGCGGACCGTCGAGACGAGGATCAGCGCCTCGGCGTGTGCCTTGCGGAGGGTGTTGACGTAGTCGCGGTCGAAGGTCTCGCCGAACTCGGTGCGCATGCGGTCGATGCCGGCTTGCATGTCGGGAGCCGGTTCGGCGGCGACGGGCAGGTTCATCCGGGTGCTGATGTCGGTGTCGCGGTTTTCGAGGTCCTTGTGCTGGGTGATGATCACCCGTGCTGCCTCCCGGACCGCCGGGTTGCTCGAGCGTTGCTGCGCCCACGTCGAGGTCGTGATCTCGCGGAGGCTCGTCTGTTCCACGATGGTGAGCAGCTTCCGGCCCACGGAGCTGATCGGTCCGAACGCCGTCTCGGTGAGGTCGCCCTCGGTCTGTGCGGCCGGGGTGGAGGTCGCAGGCCGAACGGAGGGAACCGGGGCCTGGGGAGCGGTCACCACTTGGGGAGTGGGCGGGGCACACGCCGTGACAGCGAGGGCGAACGTGCCGCACAGGGTGATCCACAGGTTCCGGGTTTTCATCGTCGGCCTCCAGGTGGGGAGTTCGGTGTCTACCCGGAACACGGCCCCCGGTGGCGTCTGGTTCAGTCAAACTGTTGCTTCGTCGCTCAGTTTGCCTGGGAAAGAGTTTGGCTGATCGGCGAACCGGTTGCGTCCGAGCCAGCCGATCGCGTTCCGGACCGCCTCGCGAGTGCCGTCGAACCTGATCGCCCGCTCGGCCAGCGCTTCGCGCCACGTCCGGTGCCCGAGCCACACGCCGGCGAGGGCGGAGACCGTGCAGTCGATGCGGGCCACGGTCGGCAGCCGCGGGTCGCTCTCGGTCGAGGATGCTCCCTCGGGGGAGAGGACCAGCCACCACCAGCGGGGCGGCGGAACCTCGCTGAACCGCAGGTGCAGCGCGACGCGTTCGCGGGGGAGCCGGGCCGGGTCGATGCCCCGGCAGATGTCCAGGAGCAACAGGCGTGGCTTCAGGTTCCCGCTGCCCGGCGGTGGCATCCACCGGCGGCCCCAGTACCCGAGGTGCTCGACCACCGGGGCCAGTTCGCGCCCGGCCGGGGTGAGCGCGTAGCGAACTTCACCGGTGGACGCGAGCCGGGTCACCACGCCGGCGTCGGCGAGCTGCTTCAGCCGCCGGGCCAGCAGTGCACTCGACATGCCGGGCACGCCTTCGGCGATTTCGCCGGTGCGGCTGCTGCCGTGCAGGAGTTCCCGGACGATGAGGAGTGTCCACGACTGGCCGAGCACCTCGGCCGCGGTGGCCACCGGGCAGTGCTGACGGTAGACGGTCACGAGCGTTCGAGGGTGCGCAGGACGCGGAACCGGGCCAGCCGGTGCAGCATTTCTCCCATGGCCTCAGGCACGATCTGGCCTTCGAGATCGCTGCGGGCCGACCGGACGATGGCGGTGATGTCGGCTGCAGGCAACAGGGAAGCGAACTCGCTGGTCAGCCAGCTGTCGACCTCGGCGGTGATGTCGTCGGCCTGGTGGGTTTCGACGGTCATGTCCTCATTGTGTGGGCGTCGGCGGAGCCTGCACCTGACGACTGGCTGACGATTCGGGCGGGCACGGCGTCGGTGGCGCGGGCCTGCTCGTCACCGTCGGGGTCGCCGTGGGCACCGGGGTGGTGATCGGTTCCGGCTCGTCTTCGGTGGTGACTCCACAGCTCGTGACGCACAGCAGGGTCAGCAGCGCGAGGGTGGTTTTCATGTCGTGGCCTCCGGGAGCTCGACGACGAAGCGGGCGCCGCCGCCGGGCCGGTCCTCGACCCAGACATGACCGTTGTGGCGGTGCACGTGGTCCGCGACGATGGCCAGGCCGAGGCCGCTCCCGGTGTCCTGGTCGCGACGGGCGGCGTGCAGGCCACGAGCGAACCGTTCGAAGATGCGTTCGCGCAGGGCAGGCGGGACGCCGCTGCCGGCGTCGTCGACTTCGATGCGGGCGTGGTCGCCGTGGCGGCGGACGGTGACCGCGACCGCGCCGCCGCCGTAGTGGTCGGCGTTGTCGAGCAGGTTGGCCACCACCCGATCGATCCGGCGGCGGTCCGCAACGACGAGAGGCGTGTCGGGGCCGGTCTCGATCCGGACGTCGGAAGAGGGGTGGCTGTCGACGACGTTGCGGACGAGCTCGCCGAGGTCGACCAGTTCGACAGCGCTGCCGGCCTCGTCCTGGTCGGCCCGTGAGATCTCGAGCAGGTCGACGACCATCCGCTGGAACCGCCGCAGCTCCGACCGCAGCAGCCGCAGGGCTCGCTGGGCCGTCGCCGGCATGGCGTCCTGCCGGCGTTCGAGCACCTCGCTGACGTTCACCATGGTCGTCAGGGGGGACCGCAGCTCGTGGCTGACATCGGAGGCGAACCGGGCGTCCCGGCGGACGCGTTGCTCGAGCTGCCCGGCGGTCGTGTTGAAGCTCGTGGCCAGCGGGGCCAGGTCCGGGTCGGCCTGATCGGGCAGGCGGGCCGAGAGGTCGCCCCGCGCGACCCGGGACGCGGCCTCGGTGAGAGCGGTCAGCGGGCGAAGCGCCCGGCGGGCGGCCCAGGCGCCGAGGCCGACGCCGAAGAGTGCGGCTACGACGGTGCCGGTGATGAGCAGGGTGCTGAGGTAGCGGAACGCGCGGTCCAGTTCCAGGAGCGGATAGAGTTCGACGTAGATGCTGCCGTCGCGGCCGACCGGCGTCGCCACGCCGAGCACAGGGATCCCGTCGGCGCTGAACCGCTGCCGCGCCGCCACGCCGTGATGGGCCTGGTCGACCAGGCCCTTGGGCACTACGGCGGGATCGACCTGCCGGCCGCTGGTGAGCCACCCGGCGGGCCGCGACAGCAGGACCGACGAGTCGGGCCCGGTGGCCAAGCCGGTGAGCAGCTCTTCAAGCCCCTCCGAGTCATCGGCCAGTGCGGCGTCGACGAGGCGGACGTTGACCTCGGATTGGCGGGTGACGCTCTGCTCGCGCTGGTCGAGCATGTAGCCGGTCGTGAGGTTCCAGGTCGCCACCGCGAGCACGGTCATCACCAGGGCCAGGCCGACACCGAACGCGGCCGCGACGCGCCAGCGCAGGGACAGCCGCCGGATCACGGCTCGGGGGCGATGCGGTAGCCGCTGCCGCGCACGGTCAGTACCAGGCTCGGCGAGTCGGGATCGGGTTCGACCTTGCGGCGCAGCCGTCTGATGTGGACGTCGAGCAACCGTGTGTCCCCGAAGTAGTCGTGTCCCCACACGCGCTGCAGCAACTCCTCGCGGGTCACGACCTTGCCTTCGGCCGCGGCCAGTTCGGTCAGCAGGCGGAACTCGGTGCGCGTGAGGTGCACGGGGACACCGTCGCGGTGGACGGCTTCCTCATCGGGCCGGATCTCGAGCCTGCCGAGGCTGAACCGGGCCGGTCGTGTCGACGCCGTGCGGCGCAGGAGGGCACGGATCCGGGCCGCGAGCTCGCCGGCCACCAGCGGTTTGGTGACGTAGTCGTCGGCGCCGGCTTCGAGGCCCGCGATGACGTCTTGCGTGTCGGTGCGGGCGGTGATGACGATGATGGGCAGGTCGCCGCGCTCGCGCACCCTCCGGCAGACGGTGAGCCCGTCGATCCCCGGCAGCATGAGGTCGAGCAGCACCACGTCGACGGAGCTGGATTCCAGCAGGTCCAGGCCATCCTCGCCGGTGGCGGCGGCGAGGATGTCGAAGTCCTCGTCGGCCAGCGCGAGGCTCAACGCTTCGCTGATCATGGCGTCGTCCTCGACGAGCAGAACACGCGTGGGCATCTTCAGAATTCTAGCAGGAGACAAATTGTTGCACTAACGAACAGTTGTGTTAGTCTGGGTTCGCCGAGTAGGACGACTGTTCAGGGCGATCGACCTGGTTGGAGGATTGATGACGTCACCGGCTGCTGCTCGTGGCGAAGCCGTCCGCCGCCGCCTGGTCGCGGCGGCGATCGAGCTGATCCCGGAGCGGGGATGGACCGCCGTGAGCACCCGCGTGCTGGCCGAACGGGCCGGTGTCACGCCGAGCGTCGTCCACTACCACTTCCCGTCCGTGCAAGCCGTTCTGGTGGAAGCCGTGCTGGGGGCGATGCGAGCGGTGGCGGCCGGGTTCGAGCCGCTGGTCGCTGCGGTCGGCAGCGCCGGAGAGCTGGTCGACGCGATGGTTGCGGCGGTGGAGCAGTACACCGGCGCCGACCCGACGTCACTGCTGTTCGTCGAGGCTTACCTGGCGGCGACGCGGGACGACGGGTTGCAGGCCGGGATGGCCCAGGTGCTCGCCGACCTTCGCGCGGTGGTCAGCGACCGCATGCGGCAACTCGGCGTTGCGCAACCCGAAGACACGGCGGCGGTGCTCGCTGCTGCAGTCGACGGACTGCTGCTCCATCGCGCGATCGGCCCGGAGGCGGCTCCGGATGTGGCTGGTGTGCTGCGGCGGCTCGTCTGAACGCGAAGGAGACGAAACGATGAAGGTTGTCGTGTGCGGGGCCGGGATCACCGGCTTGGCGCTGGCGAACAAGCTGGCGCGCGAGGGCGTCGAGGTCGTCGTGCTGGAGCGCGCACCGGCTCCGCGTGAACAGGGCTACATGATCGACTTCTTCGGGGCGGGGTTCGACGCGGCCGAGCAGATGGGCCTGCTGCCCCGGATCCGGGAGCTGGCCTACCGGGTCGAGGAGGCGAGCCTGCTCGACGACCGTGGCCGCCGCCGCGCGGCGATCCGGTACGCGGCCTTCGCCCGCACGATGCGGGACCGGCTGTGTGGCATCATGCGGCCGGACCTGGAACGGGCCCTGCGGGAGCAGTTACCGTCCGATGTGGACCTGCGATTCGGCGCGGGAGTCACGGCGGTCGACGACCTCGGCGACCGGGTCCGGGTGACCGCGGGCGACCACGTGGTCGAGGCGGACGTCGCCGTGGGCGCCGACGGCGTCCACTCGGCCGTCCGGCGGCTGGCGTTCGGCGAAGACGAGCGTTTCGTGCGGTACATGGGCTTCCACACCGCGGCGTTCGTGCTGGCCGATCCGGATATCGCGGCGGTCGTGGGAGACCGCTTCTGCTTGACCGACAGCATCGGCCGCCAGATGGGCTTCTACGGGCTTCGCGACGGTCGGGTGGCCGCGTTCGCCGTGCACCGGACCGAAGATCGGAGACTGCCCGAGGATCCGCGGTCGGCGCTCCAGGAAGAGTACGGCTCGCTGGGCTGGCTGGTTCCCCGCGCGCTGCGTCGCTGTCCACCTGCTGAGGCCGTGTATTACGACCAGGTGGCTCAGGTCGAAATGCCGAGGTGGAGCAGTGGGCGGATCGTGCTTGTCGGCGATGCGTGCTACGCGGTTTCCCTGCTGGCCGGTCAGGGCGCTTCGCTCGGTGTCGCCGGTGCCTACGTTCTGGGTGAGCAACTGGCCCGGGGAATTTCGATCAGTGACGCCTTCAGCGAGTATGAGCGCCTGCTGCGGCCGGTCATCGCGGAAAAGCAGGACGTCGCCCGTCGGAGCGCCCGGTGGTTCCTTCCGGCGAGCCCGTTTCAGCTCGTGGTCCGCAGGACTGTGCTCCGACTGTCCCGGCTTCCCCTGCTGGACCGGTACGTGGCGACCGTGCTCGCCGGCAAACCCACCGCGTTGGTCGCCGACCTTCGCCGCACCGCCGCCGGAGCAACGCGATGAACCGCGTCCTGCGTTGGGTCTTTCGCGCGCCGGTCCGGCTCTACGACCGCGGGCTCGGCTGGGTACTCGGCCGCCGGTTCCTCTGCCTGACCCACCTCGGACGGCGCTCCGGGCGGATGTACCGGACGGTCCTCGAAGTCGTCGGCACGAACGACGACGAGTACGTCGTGGTCGCCGGGCTCGGTGCCGGAGCGGACTGGTTCCAGAACATCCAGGCCCGGCCGCCGGTCGAGGTGATCGCCGGACGGTGCCGGTTTCCGGCCGAACACCGTGTCCTCGGCGAAGACGAGGCTGTCGTGGTCATCGCCGGGTACGAACACCGCAACCGCCTGGCTGCCCCGGTTCTGCGGTTTGCGCTGGGAAAGCTGCTGGGGTGGCGCTACAACGGCAGCGATCTCGCCCGCCGCCGGATGGCGCGGCAGCTGCCGCTGGTCGGACTCCGGCCGCGATCGTAAGGCAGTCGTCAGTTGAAACCCCCTCTTTCCGTGTCAGGGTGGAACCCGAGCGAGGAAGAAGGAAGGTGACCACGACATGACGACCGACGTAGCGGTGAAGGAGACTTCTGTAACTTGGGAGCTTCCGGAGGTCCGCCGGCTGCGCCTGGACGCGGAACGGGTCTGGGAAGCGGCGGGAGCGCACCGCAGGCTGGCGGTCGAGCTGGAGACCGGCATCGAACCCGATGGTCTGTACCGGGGCAAGAAGCAGCGCGTGCTCGCGGAAGTCGCCTCGTGCCACGCGATGGCGTATCAGGAACTCGCCGCAGCCGCCGAAGCTCGTGACGAAGCACGGCGGTACCCGCGTCACACTCCACAGTGGGCGCGGTTGGTGGAGGAGTCGTTCGCGGCGATCCGCCGGGCGGAAGCCCACCACGAACGCGCCGCGGCCCAGTCGGCGAGTGCGGCCGGCGACGAGGCGGCGGCCCGCCGGCACTTGGCGGCCGCGGAAGAAGCGGACCGGCGTGCTTTGTCGCCGATGAAGCGCAGCGCCTGAGCCGAGAATGCGGCGTTCCCGTCCCGCGCGGCCGGCCGCGCTGTACGTGGTGGCCGGCGTCCTGCCGGCGGGGTGCTCGCGCCACCCGCCCTCGGCGCCGGCCTGCTCTCCAATCAGGTCGGTGACTCCGTCGCAGCGATCGACGCCGACCGTGACGGCCACCCCGATCGCCGTGCTTTAGGACCATTACCGGAGCGTCGAGCACGGCTATGGCATCACCGCCTCCGACGTCGCACCCACTCCGGCTTGGTGGAGATCGCCGCCGACCTGAAGCGTTCGGCGGCGAAACCGGTGCCCGAGCTCCCTGGTGTACCGGCCCCCAGTCCGACGGGCGCTGTGCGACGACGTCGCTCACCGCAACGCGTGGTGGGAATCGTTGCACCGCTGGATGTTTGATGCTCCCGGCGAGCGGCGATCCGGAAGACATGGTACCGACGTGGCTGCTTTGCCTGTCCTGGATCGCGATCGCCGTGGCTGTCCTTTGTGGCGCCTGGCTGGTCATCGACATCTACGGCCGCGGCTACCGGCCACCCATGGCGATCATGGGCGTCGTCTGGCCGGTTACTGCGCTGTACTTCGGGCCGATCGCGATTTGGGCCTACGTTCGCTGGGGGCGCCCGAAGTCCGCTCGATGGCAGCGCGAACACGGGCGTGAGCCGGCCGATCCGCCCCATTGGGTCCCGGCCGCACTGGGTACCTCGCACTGTGGTGCCGGGTGCACGCTGGGCGACATCATCGCCGAGTTCGGCGTGTTCCTGCTCGGGGTCCAATTGGCCGGGAGCACGCTCTTGGCCGAATACGTCGGCGACTTCGTGCTCGCTTTGCTTCTCGGCATCGTCTTCCAGTACCTGGCCATCGCGCCGATGCGCGGTCTCGGCTTTCGCGAGGGTATCGTCCAGGCCGCCAAGGCGGACGTGCTTTCCTTGACCAGCTTCGAGATCGGCCTCTTCGGCTGGATGGCGTTGATGTCGTTCGTCTTCTTTCCCGAGCCGCACCTCCACCCCGACCACGTGACGTACTGGTTCCTCATGCAGATCGGCATGGTGATCGGGTTCCTGACCTCCTACCCGGTCAACGTGTGGCTGATCCGCAAGGGCATCAAGGAACGGATGTGACCCCCCGGTCATCGGGTGAGGTTGGTTCCCGGCCAGGTCTTGGTCCGCCGCCGACGGCGGACCAGTGCGGCGGACACGCTGACCGCCAGCACGAACGCTCCGGCGAAGACCGCCACCGGCCCAGTGCCGTGACTGCGGAGCAGCGCGGTCGTGCCCATTCCGGCCAGCGCGGCGACGCTCACCACCGCGCCCGTGACCAAGGGGCGGAACAACCGTTTTTCAGGGGATTCGCGGGTGGGCATCGGACCTCCTTCAGCTCTCCGAACCCGCCGACCGGGCGCGGTCGAGCGCTTCGGTCTCCTCGGGCGGGTCCGGCAAGATCAGCCCGCCGGCCAGCGGACTGCCGGCCAGGCCGAGGTCGTTCATGCGTTTGGGCACCGGAGCGCCCGCGTAGCCGGGCTTGTCGCGCTCGCCGTCCTCGCGAACCGAGCCCAGCGGCTGGTGGATCTCGACGAACTGGCCGTCAGGGCGCCGGACGACGATCCCCGTCTCGATGCCTTCACGCAGGATCTTGAGATCCCGGGTCTGCAGGCCGCGGCACGCGCGGTAGGTGACGGCGTAGGCCAGCGGCGGCAGGAGCAGGATGGCGAACCGGCCGACCCACACGACGACGTCGAGGTTGAAGTCGAATTCGAGCGCGATGACGTCGTTGAACCCCGACGCCAGCAGGATGGTCACGAAGGTCAGGGCCATCGCGCCCAGCCCGCTGCGCACCGGGGCGTCCCGGGGACGGTCGAGCAGATTGTGGTGCGCGCGGTCCCCGGTGAGCCGCTTTTCGATCCACGGGTAGCACATGGCGAGGAAGATGACGGTGACCGGCATGGCGACGGTGGGCCAGAACGGTGCCGGGATGCGGTAGCCGCCGAGGGTGACCTCCCAGGCCGGCCAGATCCGCGCGGCGCCGTCGACCCAGGCGATGTACCAGTCGGGCTGCGACCCGGCGGAGCCCTGCAGCGGGTTGTACGGGCCGTAGTTCCAGATCGGGTTGATCTGGAACAGGCCACCCATCAGGGTCAGCACGCCCGCGACGGCGACGAACAGGGAGGAGCTCTTCGCGGCGAACGACGGGACGATGCGGGTGCCGACGACGTTGCGTTCGGTGCGCTGCGGCCCGGGCCGCTGGGTGTGTTTCTGCCGCCAGACCAGGCCGAGGTGCACGGAGACCAGGGCGACGAGCAGGCCGGGGAGGAGGAAGACGTGGGCGGTGAACAGCCGGGGGAGGATCTGGTCGCCGGGGAACTCGCCGCCGAAGACCAGCCAGTGGATCCAGCTGCCCAGCACCGGGATGGCCAGCATGATCCCGGACGCGATGCGCAGGCCGGTGCCCGACAGCAGGTCGTCGGGCATGGAGTAGCCGGCGAAGCCCTCCACGATGGCGATGACCAGCATCAGGAGCCCGACGACCCAGTTCGCCTCCCGGGGCCGCCGGAAGGCGCCGCTGAAGAAGATCCGCATCATGTGGACGAGGATGGCGGCGACGAACACCAGCGCTGCCCAGTGGTGGATCTGGCGCATGAGCAGGCCGCCGCGCACGTCGAACGACAGGTCCAAGGTGCTGGCGAACGCGCGGGACATCAGCAGCCCGTCGGCCGGGGTGTAGTCGCCGTGGTAGGTGACTTCGGTCATCGAGGGGTCGAAGAACAAGGCGAGGTAGGTGCCCGAGATCAGCAACACGACGAAGCTGTAGAGCGCGATCTCGCCCAGCATGAACGACCAGCGGCCGGGGAAGACCTTGTTCAGCTGGGTGTGCAGACCGCTGGAGAAGTGGATGCGGTCCTCGGTCCAGCGCAGCGGCGCGGCGAGGACCGGGGCCGGTGACTTGCGTGGTTCTTCCGCCATCAGCCCAGCTCCCAGAACGAGGGTCCGATCGGTTCGGTGAAGTCGCCGCGTGCCCGGAAGTTGCCGGTTGCATCGACGGTGATCGGTAGTTGCGGCAGGGGCCGCACGGCCGGGCCGAAGACCGGGCGGGCGCCGGCGCGCAGGTCGAACTGCGAGCTGTGGCAGGGGCACATCAGGCGGTTCTCCTTGGCCAGGTCCATGCCGATGGGGCAGCCGAGGTGTGTGCAGATGCGCGAGTAGGCGTAGAAGTCCTGCCAGTTGAAGTTCTCCTGGCCGGATCGCGGGGTTACCGGAGTGCCGGGGAAGAGGCGGACGAGGTTGACCGGGCTGTCGGCACGCCGCAGGGCTTCGTGCAGCTTCTCGGGGTCGTCGCGTTCGGACTCGCGGAAGGGGACGCAGACCAGCACGGCCCCGGGGGCGAGGTCCTCGGGACGGACCAGGTGTACTTCGTCGGCTTGGCCGGTCACCCGTCGCAGGTACACGGCCTCGCCGGTCGGTGAAGCCCACGCCGTGTGCCACAGCGACTGTGGGCTCGACGGCTGGTCCCAGGGGTCTTTGACGAAGGAGCCGATCGCCCCGATGCCCGCGCCGAGGCCGCAGGCGCCGGCGGCGGCACCGACGGTCCGGGCCATCCAGGAGCGGCGGGTCAGCCCGGCGCTTTCGCGTGCTTCGTGCAGGATGGCGGCGGTCGCGTCCTGGTCGGTTTGCGAGGACGGCTCGTCGTGCCGTTCCTGGATCGCGTTTTCCTTCGGGAGGAAGTGGTGGGCGTAGGTGCCGATGCCGAAGCTGAGCCCGAGCAGGGCAAGGCCGAAGGTGGCGCCCAGCAGCGGGGTGTAGAGGTGGTAACCCGTCGCGTCGTGCCCCAGCGGTGGTACGTAGCGCCACGGCCAGACCAGGTAAACGGCCACGAAGCACAAAGCGCCGAACACCGCGAGGCCGAACCACGCCATGGTCCGGTGCCGGGCGCGCCGTTCCGCCCTGGTGCCGGCGATCGGCCAGCGGTCGGCGTAGGTTTCGAGCCGGACGCCGTCCATTTCCGCCGCGTTGCGGAGGAACGTCCGGCGACGTTCCCGGCCCTCGTCGTCGTTCACTTGTCCGATCCCTTCGAGAACCAGTGGACGTACCGGTCCGTCTTCATCCGTTCCACCTCGTCGGGATAGTGCAGGTCGAAGGCGGGCCGCTCGTTGCGGATGCGGGGGAGCTCGTGGAAGTTGTGCCGCGGCGGGGGGCACGAGGTCGCCCATTCGAGTGAGTTGCCGTAGCCCCACGGGTCGTCGACGCGGACCGGGTCGCCGTAGCGGTAGCTCCGCACGATGTTCCACAGGAACGGCAGCATCGACACGCCGAGGGTGAACGCGCCGACGGACGAAACCACGTTCAGGGTGGTGAAGCCGTCGGTAGGGTGGTAGTCCGCGATGCGGCGGGGCATGCCCATCGCGCCGAGCCAGTGCTGGACCAGGAAAGTCAGGTTGAACCCGATGAAGGTCAGCCAGAAGTGCCAACGTCCCAGCCGCTCGTTCAGCATCCGACCGAACGCCTTCGGGAACCAGAAGTAGATCCCGGCGAACGTGCTGAACACGATCGTGCCGAACAGGACGTAGTGCAGGTGGGCGACGACGAAGTAGCTGTCGTGGGTTTGGAAGTCCAGCGGCGGTGACGCGAGGATCACTCCGGTCAGGCCGCCGAGCAGGAAGGTGACCAGGAACCCGATGGCGAAGATCATCGGGGTGCGCATGGTGATCTGGCCGTGCCACATCGTGCCGATCCAGTTGAAGAACTTGATGCCGGTCGGCACCGCGATGAGGAACGAGGTGAGGGAGAAGAACGGCAGCAGCACGGCACCGGTGGCGAACATGTGGTGGGCCCAGACGGAGAACGAGAGGCCCATGATCGTGATGGTCGCCCAGACGAGTGCTTTGTACCCGAAGAGCGGTTTGCGGCTGAAGACGGGGAAGATCTCGCTCACGATGCCGAAGTAGGGCAGGGCGACGATGTAGACCTCGGGGTGGCCGAAGAACCAGAACAGGTGCTGCCACAGGACCGCGCCGCCGTTGGCCGGGTCGAACACGTGGGCGCCGAGGTGCCGGTCGGCCAGCATGCCGAACAGCGCCGCGGTGAGGATGGGGAACGCTCCGAGGATCAGGAAACTGGTGAACAGGATGTTCCAGGTGAACAGCGGCATCCGCCACATGACCATGCCGGGCGCGCGCAGGCAGACGATCGTCGTGACGATGTTGACCGTGGCCAGGATGGTGCCGATTCCGGAAAGGATCAGCCCCGCCGCCCAGAGGTCGGCGCCGACGCCGGGGCTTTCCGCCGCGCTGTGCAGCGGGGCGTAGGCGGTCCAACCGAAGTCCGCGGCACCGCCCGGGGTCAGGAACCCGCCGATGACCAGCAGACCGCCGAAGAGGAACAGCCAGTACGACAGGGCGTTCAACCGCGGGAACGCCACGTCCGGCGCGCCGATCTGCAACGGCACGAGGTAGTTGGCGAACCCGAGCGCGTTCGGCGTCGCGTACAGCAGCAGCATGATGGTGCCGTGGATGCTGACGAGCTGGTTGTACTGCTCGGCCGTCACCACCTGCATCCCCGGCTGCGCCAGCTCGGCGCGCATCAGCATGGCCAGCGCGCCGCCGAACAGGAAGAACCCGAACGTGGTGGCCACGTACATGATGCCGATGTCCTTGTGGTCGGTCGTGCTGATCAGGCGCAGCAGCGACGTCCCGAACGACGCACGCGGCCGGCGGACCGGCTCCGGCGCGAGCCGGGTCTCGACGGTTCGGGTCCGGGTCATCGGGTACCTCGCAACTGCTGGCTCGGCCGGGACGGTCCCGAGTACCCCTTCCCGCGAGACTTCAACCGTTGGATTGTCCTTGGGGCCGCCTCGTTTTTTTTGTTTCCATAGCTAACGGTTCCGGTCGATCCGTGGTGGCGCAACCTGACGAGATCGTCAGATTGCGGCCGTTTGTCACGGGGCTGTGCCGGTATCCCGAGAGAGGAGGAAACCCCGACAACGACGAGAGGGTGAACACATTGACTACTTCGACTCCCATTCAGGGGCACCCGGACCTCTTGGCCATGCGTGCGGCCTACGAACAAGCCGCGGAGACGCCGCAGGCGAGGCTGGTCGGCGGCCTCGTGCTGATCAGCGGTCTGTACATCGCGATGTCACCGTGGGTGGTGGGCTTCAGTCACTACGGTGACATGTCCGTGACGACTCTCATCTCCGGCCTGGCCCTGGCCCTGCTCGGAGCGGGCTTTTCGGCCGCCTACAGCCATACCCACACGATCGCGTGGGTGACGCCGCTGCTCGGGGCGTGGGTCGTGGTGGCTCCGTTCGCGGTGCAGCAGACCGGGACGACGACCCCGATCGTGGTCAACAACGCGATCGCGGGCGGCATCGCCTGCCTGCTCGGCTTCGGGGTCATCGCACTCGAAGCCAAGGCGCCGAAGAAACGCTGACATCCAGTGCCGTTTCCCGGAATGGCGGGTCGGGAATCCGGTCCGCCATTCCCCGACGGAGGTGCGGGGAGCCATGGAAGGGACAAACATGACAGTGAATAGCAAACCTGACATCGTGGACTTGCTGGTCGCGCAGCACCAGGAAATCAAGACGATGCTCGAGCGGCTGAAAACCGCCGAGCGCGACACCAAGCAGGCTGTCTTCGAAGACCTGGTACGGCTGCTCGCGGTCCACGAAAGCGCGGAAGAGATCGTGGTGCACCCGACCAGCCGGCGGGTCGTCGGATCGGACTCGCCGATCGTCGCCGACCGGCTGACCGAAGAGAACGAGGCCAAGCACGTGCTGGCCGAGTTGTACGGGCTGGGCGCCACTCACCCGGACTTCGACACCCGGTTCGCCGAGTTCGCTGCGTCCGTAACCGAGCACGCCGAGCGAGAAGAGGCCGACGAGTTCCCGCGCTTGCGGGAGCGCATGTCGCCTGACGACCTCATGCGGATGGCGGGCGCCTTGCGGGCCGCGGAGGCCGCCGCGCCGACGCGTCCCCATCCCCGCGTCGGCGAGTCGGCCCCGGTGAACCTGCTCGCGGGGCCGCCGCTGGGTGTGTTCGACCGCGTGCGTGACGGTGTTCGCGATTGGCTCGGCATCCGTGTGTGAAGCGTGCCGTCGAAGGGGGCCGGGCCTTGGCAGTCCGGCCCCCTTTGCGTGTTACCGGTGCCTGGCGAGATACGCGGTTCCGGTCACCGCCGCCGCGACTCCGAGAACCGGCGCCGCCATCCGGCCGGCGCGGCGGAGCGCTGACGGGCGTGGTCGGCTGTCCTTGTCCCGGGATCCGCGCGCCAAGGCCAGCACCTGAGCGGTGTGCAAGGCCGTCCGTCCACTGCCGGCATCGGCGATCTGGGTCTGACACGAGAAGCCGTCGGCGACGACGAGACAATCCGGGTCGGCCTCGCGGACCGCCGGCAGCAGGGCCTGCTCGCCGCAGTCCATCGAGATGCCGTACTTCCCGGACTCGAAGCCCCAGGACCCGGCGAGCCCGCAGCACCCGCCTTTGAGGTCGGTGACCTCGAGACCCATGCGTTCCAGGAGCCGGCGGTCCGGATCGGTTCCGCCGGTGGCGCGTTGGTGACAGTGTCCCCACAGCAGCGCCCGCCCTTCGAGCGGCGGGGGAGTGACGTCGAACTTCGTGAAGAACTCGCCGAAGTGGTAGGCGTTGGCCTTGAGGCGTTTCGCGTCGTCGTCGTGCGGGAGCATCTTGGTCAGTTCGTCCTTGAACACGGCCAGGCAGCTCGGCTCCATGCCGACCACGGGAATGTCCGCGCGCACGTAGTCCCGCAGCTCGTCGAGGACCCGGCGGAGGTAGTGTTCCGCGGCGTCCAGGAACCCGTAGTCGTACAGGGGACGGCCGCAGCAGACGTGCTTCTCCGGCATGATCACCCGCCAGCCCGCGGCTTCCAGCGCCTCGACGCAGGCGACGCCGACATCGGTGTGGAGATGGTTGTTGAACGTGTCGGGGAAGAGCACAACGGGACGGCCGCCGGGGTTCGCGGGACCGCCGCGCCGGCGGTACCACTCCTGCAGCGTCATCGGGGCGAAGCGGGGGAGTGGGCGGCGCTGGTCGATGCCCGCGGCGAACCGTGCAAGGTGGGCCAGGCCGGGGGTCTGGGTGACGAAGTTGACCAGCTCGGGGAAGCGGGACGCCAGCCGTGCGGCCTGGTCGATGAAGCCGAACGCGTAGGCGTGGCGGGGGCGCCAGCGGCGCAGTGACTTGTAGTGGTGCTGTCGGAACTCGGCCTTGTAGGTCGGCATGTCGACGTTGACCGGGCAGTCGTTGGTGCAGCCCTTGCACGCGAGGCACAGGTCGAGCGCGTCGGCGACCTCGCGGGATTGCCAGCCGTCGGTGATGACGTCGCCTTGGAGCATCTCGAACAGCAGCCGGGCCCGTCCGCGGGTGCTGTGTTTTTCTTCGCGGGTGACCTGGTAGCTGGGGCACATGGTCTCTTCGGCGTGCGGGACCCGGCACTTCCCGACGCCGACGCAACGCAGGGTGGCGTGGGCGAAGTCGCCGCCGTCCTCGGCGTAGGCGAAGCGGGTGGAAGGCCGCGGCGGGTTGTAGCCGGTGCCGAGCTTGAGGTCTTCGTCGAGCCGGTAGGCGTCGACGACCTTGCCCGGGTTCATCTTGGCCTGGGGGTCCCAGATGAGCTTGAACTCGCGCATCGCCTGGACCAGTTCCGAGCCGTATTGGCGATCGAGCAACTCGGCGCGTTGCTGGCCGTCGCCGTGCTCACCCGACAGCGATCCGCCGAAGGAGGTGACGAGGTCGGCGGCCTCTTCCATGAAGGACCGGTAGTTGGCGATGCCGTTCTTGGTGCGCAGGTCGAAGTCGATGCGGGAGTGGATGCACCCCTGCGCCATGTGGCCGTACATCGCGCCGTGCAGGCCATGCCGGTCCATCAGCTCACGCAGTGCGGTGACGTAGCTGCCGATCCGGGCCGGGGGTACCGCGGAGTCCTCCCAGCCCGGCCAGTGGTCCTTGCCTTGGGGGAACGCCGTGGATCCCAGCCCGCTTTCCCGGATGGTCCACAGGTGCTCGCTGCTGCCGCCGTCCTGGACGCTGCGCGCCACCAGCACCCGGTCGCGGGCGTACCCCTTGTCCCGGACCAGCCAGTCGACGAACTCCTCGGCGCGCCGGATCGATTCGTCCGGGGTGTCCGCACCGAACTGGACGAGCAGCCAGGCGTTGCCCTGCCGGTAGGGCAGCTCGGCGAGATCGTCGACGTTCATGGCCAGTTCCTGCTGGTTGTCGATCAGTTCCCGGTCGAGGGCCTCCAAACCGATCGGCCGCCAGGTGGCGACCATCTCGATGGCGTGTTCGGCGGCGGCGGGCAGGTGGTCGTAGCCGACCACCACGAGGGTGCGCTCCAGCATGGCGGGGGTGAGCAGCAGCTCGGCCTGCAGGACGGTGACGCAGGTGCTTTCGGTGCCCACCAGGGCCCGGGCCACGTTGAAGCCCCGCTCGGGCAGGAGTTCGTCGAGGTTGAAGCCGGAGACCCGACGGGGGACTTCCTCGGCCGAGCGGAACCCGGACCGGATCCGGTCGGCGTAGCGGTCGCGCAGGTCCCGCAGGGCGGCGTAGATCTCGCCCTTGCGGCCGCCTGCGGCGATGATCTCGTCCAGCTGCGCTTCTTCGTCGACGCCGACCCAGAAGCGGGCACCGTCGTAGGTGACCACCTCCAGAGCGTGCACGTTGTCCGACGTGCGGGGGCCGGGGCCGTAGAGCTGGGACTGGACGGAGTGGATCCCGCAGGAGTTGTTGCCGATGTTCCCGCCGATGACGCACCGCGAGTGCGAGGACGGGTCGGGGCCGAACACGAGGTTGTGCTTGCCGGTCGACCGGTTGACGTCTTCGTTGATCGCCCCCGGCTGGCAGAGGACACGCCGGTGTTCGACGTCGGTTTCGCCGATGTGGGTGAGGTACTTGGAGTGGTCGATGACGACCGCGTAGTTCACGGTCTCACCGGACAGGCTCGTACCGCCCCCGCGGTTGACGATCGGCGCGCCGAACCGGTGGCAGACCTGGTGGGTGGCTACCACGTCGTCGAGGGATTTGGGGATCACGACGCCGATCGGGACCTGCCGGTAGTTGGAGGCGTCGTGGGCGTAGAGGGCCAGCGACGCGGTGTCGAACCGGACTTCCCCGGTCACGGCCTCGGCGAGGGCCCGCTCGAGGTCGGCGACCGGCAGGCGGTGGGTGGCCCGCGGGGGCCCGGGGATCTCGGGTGACGTCTTGGCCGGGACGTCCAGGAACCGTTTCATGTGGACCTCGTGTGCTAGTGGGCTGGGATGGTGCCGTGGACGCGGTACGGCTCGGCGTCCGGCCACTTGACCGCGAGCCCGAGACCGGGGCGGTCCGGGTCGGGGTGCAGAGCGCCGTCTTTCGGGGTCAAGACGCCGTCGAACAGCAGGCTTTCGATCCGGGTGTGGTCGTGGAAGTACTCGAGGTGGCGGAGCCGTTCCACAGCGCAGAAGGCATGCGCGGAGACCGCGGGCGCGCAGTGCGCGGACAGGTCGATCTGCCTCGCGGAGGCGAGGCCGGCCACGGAGAGCACGCCGGTGATGCCGCCGCAGCGGGTCACGTCCGCCTGCAGGCAGTCCACCGAAGCGTGGTCCAGCAGATTCGTGAAGTCCCGCAGGACGAACCCGTACTCGCCGGCCGCGACTTCCAGGCGTGCGGGCGCCCGGTCCCGCACGCGTCGCAGACCCTCGAGGTCGGCGGAGCTCACCGGTTCCTCGAACCACCGCACGTCCCACTCTTCGTGGTAGCGGGCGGCCCAGTACTGGGCTTGCTTGACCGTCAGGGCGCCGTTGGCGTCGGTGAACAGCTCGGCCTCGTCACCCACCGCGCGCCGGACTTCGGTGAGCCGTCGCGGGTCCTCGTCCGGAGACCGGCCCGTCTTCAGCTTGACGCGGGGAATGCCCTGTTCCACCCAGCCCGCGAGCTGGTCGGTCAGCCGGGCCGGCGGGTAGTTCGTGAAGCCGCCGCTGCCGTAGACGGGCACCCGGTCGTGGAAGGCGGGCAGCCGCAGCGCGAGCGAGACGTCGAGCAGCCGGGCGCTCAGGTCCCACAGCGCGATGTCCACCGCCGAAACGGCCATCGCGCCCAGCCCCGGACGGCCGGCGTTCCGGATCGCCGTGAACATCGCGTGGCAGCTCGCCGCGGGGGCGAACGCGTCCCGGCCGCACACGACCGGCGCCAGCTTGTCCTCGACGAACCGGGCCAGCGAGGGTTCGCCGTAGGTGTAGCCGAGGCCGGTCAAGCCGCCGCCGTGGACCAGTACCAAAACCATGGTGGTGCTGTCCCAGCGCAGCATGCCGTCTTCCTCGACCCCGTCCGGTCCGTCCGTCGGCACGGTGAACGCGTGGACGTCCACGCGGTCCACCGGCACGCTCGTGGAGCTCGGGGTCATTCGCTGTCCCGGCCGGGGAGCTTCTCGTAGAACTCGGACAGCTTCTGCCGGAACCCCCGCACCCCCATGCCGACCTTCTCCGGGTCGTGCAGCGCCGCCTTGGCCGCCTTCTTGCCCTGCTCGTACATGATGTGCGGCGGAATCGGTGCGAACTTCCGGTCGACCTTGAACTCGAGCACGACCGGGCGGTCACTGGCGAGAGCCTCATCCCAGGCGGCGCCTACCTCGTCCGGCTTCTCGCAGTAGATGCCGCGCAAACCCAGCAGTTCCGCGTACCGCGCGTAGGGCACGTCCGGGATCGACTGCGATCCCTCGAATTTCGGATCACCGGCCATCGCTCGCTGCTCCCAGGTCACCTGGTTGAGGTCCTGGTTGTTGAACACGCAGAAGACGAGCGGAGGCCGTCCGCCGCTGAGCCGGTCGAGGTAGCGCTTGACGGTGATCATTTCGTTCATGCCGTTCATCTGGAACGCGCCGTCACCGACGAAGGCGATCACTGGCCGGTCCGGGTAGGCGAACTTGGCACCGATCGCATACGGCACGCCTGGACCCATCGTGGCGAGCGTGCCGGACAGCGAGGCTCGCATGCCGGGGCGCAGCTTGAGATGGCGGGCCCACCAGTTGGTGGCCGAGCCCGAGTCGGCGGTCAGGATGCAGTCGTCCGGCAGCCTCGGCGACAGCTCGTGGGCCACCGCCTGCGGATTGATTTCGCCGCCGAAGTGCTGTCCCGCCCGGTCGTCGAGAGTCCGGTTCCAGGTCCGGACGTCCTTTTCGATCTTCTCCCGCCAGCTGCGGTCCGATTTGCGCTTAAGCAGTGGAATGAGCGCTTTGAGGGTTTCGCGGGAATCGCCGACCAGGTGGGCGTCCATCGGATACCGGATGCCGATCATCCGGCCGTCGATGTCGATCTCCACGCCGCGGGCCTGACCCTCGTCGGGCAGCCATTCGCTGTACGGGAAGCTGGTGCCGATCATGAACAGGGTGTCGCAGTTCGTCATCATCTCGTCGCTCGGCTTGGTGCCCAGCAGGCCGATGGGCCCGGTGACGAACGGGAGATCGTCGGGCAGCACCTCCCGGCCCAGCAGGGCCTTGGCGACGCCCGCACCGAGCAGCTCCGCCGCCTCGACCACTTCGGCGGCGGCTTCCGCAGCGCCCTGTCCGATGAGGATGGCGACCTTCTCGCCTTCGTTGAGGACGTCGGCGGCGCGCCGCAGCTCGTTTTCGTCCGGCAGCATCCGCGGCTTGCTCCAGCCGACGCTGGAGAACACCGAGCCATGTTCCTTCGGCGGTGCGGGCTGGGCCTTCTCCTCCTGGATGTCCTCCGGGACGATGATCGTGGCGACCCCGCGCATCGTCAGCGCGGTCTTGAAGGCGCGGTCGATCACGTGCCGGACCTGACCTGGGTGCATGCACACCTGGACGAACTCCGAGACGTCCGCGAACAGGTTCTCCAGCGCGATTTCCTGCTGGTAGTGCGCGCCTTGGGCGGTGCGTTTCTGCTGTCCGACGATCGCCACGACCGGCTGGTGGTCGAGTTTGGCGTCGTACAGCCCGTTGAGCAGGTGGACCGCGCCAGGGCCGGACGTGGCCATGCAGCAGCCCACCTCGCCGGTGAACTTGGCGTGCGCGCAGGCCATGAACGCACCCATTTCTTCGTGGCGCGGCTGGATGAACTCCGGGTCGCCGTTCGCACGGTCGAAGGCGCCGAGCAGTCCGTTGATCCCATCCCCTGGATAGGCGAACACGCGGTGCACCCCCCACTGGCGAATCCGGTCGAGGACGTAGTCGGCCACCTTCGTTGTCATCGGCTCCAGCTCTCTGGGTTCGTCGGGCTTCGGGCAGCGAGCGCAGCTGCGCTACGCGGCGGCTACCCGGCTGCCTGCGTTCCACGCGCCAGGGCACCGCGGTCGTTACCGAACCGAGATGCATCAGCCAATTGTTGTACGAACAAATGATCGCCGATGGTCGGCACTCCTTGATCGAAAGAATTTCGTCAGGTGCAGCCGGCCTTTGGCGTGAGAAGGTAGAGCACGTCTGTGGAGGCGGTTCACTCGCGGCCGTCACGATGATTCGGAAACCGTTGGAGGATGACCGGTGGAGAATCCTGTGCCAGCCGGGGGTGAGGATGCGGTGATCAGTCGTCGTCGCACGAGGGGAGCCGTTGTCATCACGGTCGCGGGCGAAGTCGACACCCTTGACGCCGACGGCCTTGTCGAGTGCGTGAGAGAGAGCGCGACGGCTTCGGCCCCGGGCGATGATCTCGTGCTGGACTTTCGTGACGTTTCGTTTGTCAGTGTCTCGGTTCTCGGCCGTCTCGTCGCAGTCCGCGACCGGCTGGCGGCACAGGGGCGGACGGTGCACATGTGTGCGCCGGCCGGCCGCGTCGGCCGGTACTTCGCAATGGTCGGGCTCTGATCGCCTTCGGAGCCGCCTAATGCCTTCTTACTCGCCGTAGCGGTCGAGTAGCGCGCTGAGCGGATCGTCGATGGGGACTCGTGGCTCGGGTTGCGCGTCACGCCCGCGGAGGGCATCGGCGACGAACCTGGCCACCTCGTGTGGCTGGGGCAGCAAGTTGCCGCGGAAGGCCGCGATGACCCCGCGGTCCTCTTCGCCCACGAGCTCCCAGCCGTGGCGGTCGTCCCAGGTGAGAATCAGATCCCGGGGAGTTCGGTCGGGTGTCCGTTCCGACAGCAGGACGAATCCCGACGCCACTTCGCTGACCTCGCTGCCGGTGTCGTCGTCCGCCACTCCCAGTGCGGCGGCGACGACCCGGACGTAAGCGGCGAGGGCCCGCTCTTCCGGCGAAGGGAGTTCGGGTTTGCTGATCAAAGGCATGAGGCCACCTCGGTCGTTCAGCCGGTGAGCTCCTGCTGGACCTGTTCGAGGCTGCGTCCCTTGGTCTCGGGGATCTTCCGCCAGAAGAACAGCAGGGCCAGCAGGCTGATGCCGGTGTAGAGGAAGAACGTGCCCGGCCGCGTGATCACCTGGACCAGCGACAGGAAGGTCAGGGAGACGACGAAGTTGGCGGCCCAGTTGCCGACCGTGCAGGCGGACATCGCGATGTTCCGGACGGGCAGCGGGAAGATTTCGGAGATCATCAGCCAGAAGACCGGGCCGAGGCCGATGCCGAACGAAGCGATGTAGAGCAGCAGCGCGGCCAGGGCCAGCCACGGAGCCCGGTGCTGCAGGCCGGGTACGAGGAAGAACACGCCGAGAAGGGCCAGGCCGAGCACGATGCCGGCCGTGCCGGTGAGCAGCAGGCCCCGACGGCCGACCCGGTCGAGCAGCACGATGGCGATCGCGGTGAACACGACGTTGGTGACCCCGACGAAGACGGTCTGCCCGATGGCGCCACCGGTACTCAGCCCGGTCGCGGAGAGGATCGTCGGAGCGTAGTAGATCACTGTGTTGATGCCGACGAACTGCTGGGCCAGTGCGAGGCCGAGGCCGATGAGCAGCAGTGGCCTGAGCTTCCGAGTCCGCAGAGCGCCGATGCCGGTCCGGCCGGTGTCCCTGGCGGCAGTGCGGATGTCGTCGAGTTCGGTGTCGACATCGGCGTGTGGGTCGCCTTCGCGCAGTCGCTCGACGACGCGGCGCGCCTGCTCTTCGCGTCCCTGCTGGACCAGCCACCGCGGAGAGGAGGGCACGGTCAGCATGCCGACGGCCAAGGCGGCTCCGGGCAGCGCGGCGAGACCGAGCATCCATCGCCAATCGTGCGCGACGCCGGAAAAAGCATAGTTGACCAGGTACGCCGCCAGGATGCCGAGAGTGACGGCCAGCTGGTTGAACGACGTCAGGCCGCCGCGGATGCGGGGCGGCGCCATCTCGGAGATGTACAGCGGGCTGACGAAGGAGGCGGTCCCCACGGCCAGGCCGAGCAGTACCCGGAAGCCGACGAGCATCGGGACCGAGACAGCGAAGGCGGACCCGAGCGAGCCGACGACGTACACCGATCCGGAAATCACTTTCGTCCAGCGCCGTCCGATGCGCTTGGCCGTCCACCCCGACAGCGCAGCGCCCAGCATGGCGCCGACGAGGAGGGAGCTGACGATGAGCTCCTGCTCGAAGGTGCCCGCCCCGAGATCCCGTTTGATGTAGAGGAGCGCCCCGGAGATGACACCGGTGTCGTAGCCGAAGAGCATGCCGCCGATGGCGGCTATCGCGGCGATGCGGGCGATCAGCGCATTGTTACCCTCGCGGATGGTGGCGATGAAGCCGCTCATGTGATCGTCCTTCCGCTTCGCTTCCGGGCCGCGTCCTGGCGGTTGCCCGTGGTCGCCGACGGGAAACCCCGGCTCTGGATCGTCAGGCAATCGTCAGGTTCTGCGCTCGTTTTCCGTTGCCATGCGGGCTATCCGGACGTATTGGACGGTCCACGCTGAACGCGAAGAGGAACGTGATGACAACTCGATGGTGCAAAAGCCATGTCCGGACGAGCGAGGAGCGCAACCAAGACGGACGCCGATTCCGGTCCGGTCGGCAACAGGGCCGCCGAGTGGCCCGTAGCGGGGTCTGGGCCGCGGTCTGCTCGGTCGTGATGGCCTCCGGGTGTTCGTCCAGCGATCGGCCTGCACCTGGGGGAACGGCCGGTGTCACCGCGGCCGCCCACGTACGCTCCGGCCCCGAACGTGCCGGCCGGCACGCTGGGCACCAATGTGGAATTCGGGCAGCTTTCGCTGCTCAACGTGTACCTGCTGCCGTCGCCGGATGGTGACTACCGGAAGGGGGAAGCCGCCCGGGTCCGGTTCACCTTGGTCAACCGCGGCTCGACGGACGAGGCGCTGACCACCGTCGACAGTACGGCGGCGACAGCGGTCACCCTGCACTGGGACCGCGCTTGTGACGGGACGGCCGAACAGGCCTCCCACCTGCCGCTGCCGGCCCGGAACGGGGTACCGGTCGTTCCCGGGGCGTCCGGCAACCGGCGCGGCCCCTACTACGCCGAGATGACCGGCCTTGACCGGACCGTCGTGGCGACCACACTTCCGGTCACCTTCACTTTCGCCCACGCCGGAACCGTCACGGTCCAGGCGAAGGTGCGCCACCCCATGGACGGGCATGACGCACCGGGGCCGCTGGAGTGCCTCGACCGAACCGGTGCCGGGAGCGGCGTGGCTGGTTGGTGACCAGGTTGCGCCGCCAGTGCGATGCTGGAGAAGCTGGCCCTGCTCGACCACATTTTCTTTCAGCCGGTTCGGCTGCCGATCGTGACGGTGACCTGCTGGTGGTTGCTTCCGCGGACGATCTCCAGCGCGGCCTGGGCGCCGGGATCGTGGGCGCGAAGGTCCGTCAGCAGGTCGTCGACGGACCGTACGGCCTGGCCGGCGAACTTGACGATGACGTCACCGGCGCGGATGCCGGCCGCGTCGGCCGGCCCGTGGGGATCGACACCGAGAACCAGCGCACCCTGGTCGACCGGAACGCCGAGACGCTGCTGGATCGCCGGGGTGAGGCGTCCGATGGACGCTCCGAGGTAGGGGTGTTTCGCCACGCCCGACTTCAGCAGCTGGTCGGTCGTGTCGACCATGGTGGCCGTGGGGATCGCGAAGCCGATCGACACCGCGCCGGTGCTCGGCGGCAGGTAGGCCTCGTTGATGCCGATCAGCTGCCCGGAGGTGTCGAGCAGCGCGCCGCCGGAGTTGCCGGGCGAGATGGCGGCGTCGGTTTGGATCAGGTCGACCAGCGAGGCGCTCTGGGCGGTCGAGCCCGGCACGTCGCGGTGGAGACCGGAGATGATTCCCGAGGTGACGGTGTTTTCGAATCCGAGCGGGCTGCCGATGGCCAGGACGGTTTCGCCCGGGCGGGGTAGGTCGGTGCGCAGCTGGGGAGCCGGGAGGTTCTTGCGGTCGGTGCGGATCACCGCGAGGTCGGTGATCTGATCGGTAGCCAGGACGGTGCCGGGGGACTGCGTGCCGTCGGCGTAGGTGATCGAGACCTGCTTCTGGTCGGTCACGACGTGCCGGTTGGTGACGATGACGTCCGGCTTGAGCACGACGCCGCTGCCCAGCCCGTTGGCGACGGTGATGGTGACGACGCTCGGGCCGAGCTGTTCCACCAGATCGGGAAGGTTGCCGGCCGGTGCTGCGCTTGGCGGGTTCGAGGGGGTGGCTGTCGTTGAGGGCGGGTTCGAGGGGGTTCCGCTGCAGCCGCCGAGGAGCACGAGTGCGGCGGCGGCCGGTGCGAGGGCGCTGAGTTTCGGCATGGCGCCGAGATACCCGGGTGGAACGCAGAGACACGTACCTGACGGAATCGTAAGCTGGCCGCTCGTCAGGAGCTCATCACGGTCGTGAAACATGCGATAACGAACTGTTGATCAAGCCAACAGTGTTGCCGGCCCGGGTGCGGGGTAGTCGATCCCGGACGGCGCGGATCGGCCGCGTCCGGACCGTGACGGGAGGAGAGTCAGCCGTGGACGCCAAGTCCTTCATCCGCGAATTCCCCGCGGTGCACCTGGCTATCGGAGTGATAGGTAACGCGATCTTTTTCGTGGGCAGTGTCCTGTTCGTGTGGCACGCGACCGAAGTCGTCGCGATCTGGCTGTTCATCGCCGGATCGTTCGGAATGCTGCTCGGTGCCGTGGGGCAGGCGGTCTACGTGTACGAACGGCACCGGCTCAATGGCGCTCCCGGCGACCGAAGCCGGACGTCGGTACGCTGGGAAGGTCGGACCCAATCCTCGTCGTCAAGGGCGTGATTGCGTGGTATTCGTGCCCCGGCTCCTCGGTGAAGTCCAAAGGCACGTGAGTGCGGAATTGTCAGAAATCCCTATCGAACAACTCGCCGAGGTGTCGTGCGGGGAGTGCGGTCACGTCGCCATCGAGGCCGGGCCCGTCGGCCGGGGAGTTGACGGTCAGCACGGCCCGCACGGGAGCTGAAACAGCGGCGCCGAGCCGTTGAGCGCTGTTACGGACCGCAGCCGTGCGGCGTTGGACGGGCTCCTCGACAGCGACGATGTGCTCCACGAGGAAGGCGCCGCGGACGCCGGCGACGACGTAGCCGGCCGCGGTGGGGAAGACGAGCCAGCCGTGGCGTTGGAGGGTTCTCACGGAGGTGACGAACCGGTAGAAGCCGGGATCGGTGGGCCACAGTTCCGGGAGACAGCCGTGGCGCCGGTCGCGATGCAGTCCGCCGAGTACGGTCAGCATGCCGGTGATCACCGCCGCCCAGGCGTCGATGACCAAGGTGAACACCATGCCGGTCGACGCGCCGATTGCACCCGCCGCGGCCCACCGGGCCACCCTCGTGCTGCGGCGCAGTGCGGCATGGCGCTCCGTCACCGGCAGCAGGAAACCAGGGCGCACCGGGCCAGTGTGACACTCGAGCGCATTTCGGACATCTCAGAAGGGTCAGCGGTCGTGATCGGCGTGGCGCCACCAGGCCGCGGTGGCAGCGATGCCGGCGACGCCGACCAGGACGACGAGGCCGAAGCCGAACGGGCCGGGCGGATCGCTCGCGGGGCCGGCGATGCCGCTGTAGAGCGCGGGGACCGACCACGGGAAGTACCGGCCGTAGCCGAGCAGGGCGATGACCTGGGCCAGGAATACCGCGGCGATCATCGCGGCGACTCCGGGGAGGTAACCGCGCCCGGCACTGGCGGCCAGCGCGAAGGGCGTCACCAGCAGGATCGTCAGCACCGCGGTGACCAGTAGTTTCGCCAGCCCGGTGAGCGCGACCGCGGCCGACCAGCCGGGGAGGCCGATGAGGGTGCCGATCAGCAGGCCGAGCAGGAAGAGATAGCCGGCGAGCAGCAGGGACCAGCCGGCGGCGACGGTGAACTTCGCGCCGACGATCGTGGTGCGCGCGGTCGGCAGGGCGAGCAGGTCTTTCGCGGTGTCCTGGCTGAATTCGCGGCCGAAGATCCACACGACGACGAGGCCGAACAGCACCGCGCCGCCGACCGCGACGATCTGGCCCAGCAGCGCGAAGTACGCCGTCCAGTCGGCGGTACTGGCGGTGAGCGCGGCTTTCGTGCCGAGCAGCCCGAGGGATCGCGCGCGCCCGAGGTCCTGCAAGATGAACATGATCAGCCCGCCGAACGCGCCGACGAGGGTGAAGGCACCGAAGGTCACCCATGAAAGTCGGGAGCGGCGTGCTTTCAGCAGTTCCACCCGGACGGCGACCGTCGCCGCGCTCACTGCGGCCCGACCAGGCGCAGGAAGCAGGTCTCCAGGTCGTCCTGTTCGACGGCCAGGCGGAGGGGCGGACAGCCGGCGGCGACGAGGAGGGTGGCGATCTCGTCGGGGTGAGCGAGCGCGTGCTCGCTGTCGAGGAGCAGGCCCTCGCCCTCCGCTGCGGGGGCGTGGCCGGCGGTGTGCAAGGCTGCCGCGGCCGCGGCCCGGTCGCGCACGACGACGCTCAGCCGCGGGCGCGCCTGGGCCACCAGGTCGGTGGTGTCACCGGTCCAGACGAGCCGGCCGCGGTCGAGCACGCCGATCCGGGTGGCCAGCCTCGCCACCTCGGTGAGGATGTGGCTGGACAGCAGCACCGCCACGCCGTCGCGGGCCAGCTCGCCGAGCAGGGTGCGGATTTCGGCGACGCCGGCGGGGTCGAGGCCGTTGGCGGGTTCGTCCAGCACGAGCAGCTCCGGGCGGTGGATCAGCGCCTTGGCCAGCCCGAGCCGTTGCGCATTCCCGAGCGACAGCGTCCGCGCGCGGCGGTGTGCGTAGGGTTCGAGGCCGAGCCGCGCGATCACGGCGGTGATCGGTTTGTCGCCGGTCAGGCCGCGCAGTCGGGCGACCGTTTCGAGGTTCTCGGTGACCGTCAGGTCCGGGTAGGCCGCCGGGGCTTCGACGAGGTACCCGACGCGCGACCACACCGCACAGACGCCCGGGCGGATCCGGTTGCCCAGCAGCGACACACGGCCGCCGGTAGGGCGCACCATGCCGAGCAGCATCCGGATCGTGGTCGTCTTGCCCGCGCCGTTCAGCCCGAGGAGCGCGTAGATCTGGCCCGGCGCGATCGTGAACGACAGCTCGTCCACCGCGACGACGTCGCCGTACCGCTTGGTCAGGTGCTCGGCGTCGACGGCCAGGCTGTCGTTCACGTATTACCTCTTGTCCTCAGTGGACGTTCGCGTCTTCTTCGTGTTCGGCTTCGGCGGCGATGTTGCGGATGCCGCGCGGCCGGCCGGAGCGGACCCACAGGGTGTAGAGCCCGGCGGCGATGAGCAGTGCGGCGGCGATCGAGATGATCGGGTCGCCCCGGGTCAGGTTGACCACCAGGGTGAACCCGACCGCGGCAGCGCCGACGAGGTTGATCGCGAGGAAGCCGATCCGGCGGTCATGCCAGGAGAAGCGGGCCATTGCCAAGAGTCCGGCGAGGAAGCTGACGAACACGGAAGCGGCGTAGAACAGGACGAGTTCCTGGTCGCGTCCGCCGGCGGCGGCGGTGACCGCGGCGGCGGCCAGCATGAACACGACGACGCCCCAGTACGGCGTGTGGTGGCTGTTGGTGCGGCCGAGCAATGCGGGCAGGATGCCGGTCATCGACCCGTCCGGGTGGTGGTGGCGGGCCAGTGCCTTGAACAGGCCCGGTCCGGCCTGGAACGACGAGCTCGCCGCCGACAGCAGCAAGAGCGCGGTGGTGAACTGGAACGCGGCGAACACCGGGGTCGCGGTGGCGGCACGCGCAAGTTCGGCGATCTGCGTGGTGTTCTCGTGCGGGACACCGATGCCGAGGCGCACGGCCTGGGCGGTGAGGCCGAGGGTGATCGTGCCGACGACGCCGAGGGTCAGCCACAGCGTGACCCGGCCGAAGCGGCGGCGTCCGGGGTCGTCCAGCTGGCCAAGCTGCGCGATCGCCGAGGACGGCGCCTCGATGCCGGTGGCCAGGGCCATGGCGACCGGGAAGGCGAGCGCGACCGCCAGCGGCGGCGCGTGCCCGGGATCGGTACTGGTGGCCCCGACCGGGTGCGGGGTGACGAACAGCCCGGAAATCAGCACGGCGACGGCGAGAGCGATGAACGCGACGGTCATCACCGCGAACACGGTCCGGCCGAGGTGGCCGAACCAGGTGCCGCCGGCGACCCCGGCGACCAGCAGCAGTGCGATCGGGATCCGCAGGTTCGCGAGGTCGGGGAAGAACGCGATGACCGCGGATGCGCCGGCGGCGGCGCTGATGGCGATGGTCAGGACGAAGTCGACGATCAGCGCGCCGATCGGGATGAACGCGGTGGCCTCGCCGAACGCCTCGCCGGTGGCGGCCGCGGCGCCGCCGCCTTGGGGGTAACGGGCGACGAGCTGGTGGTAGTTGACGATCACGATCACGACGATCGCCACGACCAGTGCCATGGTCGGTAGCAGCAGGGCGAGGTCGCCGTGCAGGGCCCGCAGGGCGGCTTCGATGGCGTAGGCGACCGAGGACACCGGGTCGGCCATCACGGCGAAGGCGAACGCGAACAGCAGCATCGGTCTGCTGGTCGCCCGGCGTGGTGCGGTGGCGGTCGGGGTCAAGGCGGAGCTACCTCCATCGATGTCAAGCGGCTGGCGCGGATCTTTACGCAGTAACCGATGTGACTGCTGGCGGTCACCCTGACAGAACCCAGGTCACCGCAGTGCCCCGGCGATCTGGGATTCGCGCCGTTTTTACGCCGCCCGACCGGTTCGGGTGTTCTGAAATCCCGGAACCCCGGGCCGGATGAGTGCGAGGTAAGCGGGGGTCAGCTGCCTGCACGGACGGCGTACACCGAGCGTTCGATCTCCGAGACCGGCAACCGCCGGCCGGCCGGTTCGAGATAGCGGTCGGTGAACTCCCGCGGTCCCAGCTGCTCGTGCTCGGTCCAGCCGTACTCCGCCAGCAGACCAGCGACCTGCGCGGGATCCATGCCGAATCGCCACAGCCGCCGCTTCACGACGAACTCCCGATAGACGGGACACCGGCCTCGGTCAGGTACTGCGTAACCGCTTCCCACGCGACGAACGTGCGTGAGCCTGGCCGATACCCGTGCCGGATCAGCTCGGCGTGCAGGTCTTGCGTTTCGAAGTCGACCGGCACCAGCGTCACGCCTTCCGGTACGCGGCCGAAACACCGGCGCAGCGCTGCCTCTTTGCGCGCGATGTTCGCCGGGAGGTCCATTTCCCACACCGGGATCCCGGCCAGGCCGGGCACCCGGTACGCGCGGGTGTCGAACCCGGCCCCGAGGATCACGACTGCCTCGATACCGTCCTGGACCGCGTCGCCCAGCTTGTCGTCGATGTAGCGTTTGCGGCACAGCATGCTCGCCCACAGCCCAAGCATCTTCTTCTCGGTCGCCTTGACCGTCGACCGCCGCGCCGCCGGCCATTTCGCGAGCCTGACGGCCAAGCGGCCGCTCAACGGCAGCAGTTCGGCCGCCCACGGGTCATGGATCAGTGGGGAGGGTTCGAACTGCTCCACGGCGACGATCACCATCGGACCCACGGCGGTCCGATCCGCTCCGGCTGGCATGGCGTGCTCCTCGGTCGTCGAAACGTCGCCGACCAGGCTTCCCGGCACACCGGGGACGACGATAGCAACAGGTTGATCGGCCGCACCCACATGACGACCATCGGGACCGCCAGAGGGCGAGCTCCGCCATCGGCCGACGGAGGTGAACCAGCCGGTCAGGCAGCCGTGACCGTCGACACAACGAGATCGGTGGCTTCCGGTTTGCCCCGGGACCGTCTTTGCGGCATCTTTACGCGAGGAGTGCCGGGAAGTCTGGTCGGCCTGTCCGCGTCCGGCCCGGGCGGCGGGCGGTTGGACCGACCCGTGGGAGTCCGATGGCACTCATCTTGGCGTTCGGTGTCGTGCTGCTGATCAGCGTCTCGCTGTCCGGTGTCGCCGCCCGCACGATCCTGTCGACGGCCCTGTTGTTCCTGCTGGCCGGAGCACTGATCGGACAGGGCGGGTTCGGGCTGGTCGAGATCCACCCGCGCGATCCGCTGGTGACCGCGCTGGCGGACATCGCGTTGTTCACGGTCTTGTTCACCGACGGCCAGCGGGCCAGCCTGCCCGCGCTGCGGGAAGGCTGGCGGCTGTCCGGGCGGGCCCTCGGGCTGGGGATGCCGCTGACCATGATCGGCGTCGCCGTGCCGGCACACTTCCTGGTCGGTCTGGACTGGCCGACCGCGCTGCTGGTCGGGGCGATCCTGTCGCCGACCGACCCGGTGTTCGCCGCGGCGATCGTCGGGCGCGACGACGTGCCGCTGCGGCTGCGGCGGCTGCTCAACGTCGAGTCCGGCCTCAACGACGGTCTGGCACTGCCGTTCGTGCTGATCTTCCTGGCCACGGCTGCGCACACCGAGTCCGACCTGGGCACGGTCGCGATCGAGCTGGTCCTCGGCCTGGTGCTGGGTATCGCGGTGCCCGCGCTGGTGTGCCTGGCGTGGCGGCTGAAGGTCCTCACCGCCGAGCCGCGGCTGCAGGCTCTCGGCCCGCTCGCGATCGCCGTGATGCTCTACGCCGGCTGTCACCTCACCCACGCCAACCCGTACCTGGCCGCGTTCGCCGCGGGCGCGACGCTCGCGACGCTCGACAAGGTCGCCGCCGAGCACTTCGAACCGCTCGGCGACCTGCTGTCGGAAATCACGAAGTTCGCCGCGCTGCTCGTGTTCGGGGCCCTGATCACGCCCGATCGGCTGTCGCACCTGAGTGTGGGGGCGTGGGTCGTCGCGGTGCTGGCGATCGTGCTGGTGCGGCCGGCCGCGGTGCTGCTGTCGCTGCTGCGCACGCCGATGTCCGGGCGGGAACGGTCGACCGCCGCGTGGTTCGGGCCGAAAGGGTTCGCGTCGGTGGTGTACGGGCTGTTGGCGTTGCAGTCCGGCATCCCGGACAGCGAGTTGGTGTTCGACCTGGTCGCCGTGACGATCGCGTTGTCGATCGTGCTGCACTCCTCCACCGACGTCCCGATCGCGAAGGCGCTGCGGGTCGAGCCACCGGACAACCTGCCCACCGGCCACGCCACCCGTGACGAGGACCGTCAAGAAACCGACAGGAGAAGCCCATGAACCCCGGCGCCCCCGCCTGGGACGTCGTACGCTGGGACGATGCACGCCGCCCAGATGGCCGAGGAATACCCGGTCGTGGAGCTGGACTCCGACGCGCTCGAGGCCGCGCGGCTGCTCGCCGAACGACGGTTGCCCGGCCTGGTCGTGACCGACAAGACCGGGTGCCCGCAGTCGGTGTTGCCCGCCTCGCAGGTGGTGCGGTTCCTGGTACCGAGCTACGTGCGCGACGACCCCTCGCTGGCCGGGGTCCTCAACGAGTCCATGGCCGACCGGGTCGCCGACAAACTCGGTGGCAAGACCGTCCGGTCCCTGCTGCCGGAGGAAACCACGGAGCTGCCGCGGGTGAACTCCGACGACACGATCGTCGAGGTCGCCGCGATGATGGCCCGGCTGCGGTGCCCGCTGGTCGCGGTCATGGAGGACAAGACCTTGATCGGCGTCATCTCGGCGTCGCGGCTGCTGGAGCTGGCGCTGAAGCCGCACTGACCCTCACGGGGGCGGTGGCGTGAGCACCGCCATCGCGGTCACCGTGTTCGTGATCGCCTACGTCTTCATCGCGACCGAGAAGATCCCGAAGATGGTCGCCGCGCTGGCCGGTGCCGGGGTGGTACTGGCCCTCGGGATCAGCGGGGCGGACGACGCGTTCTTCTCCGAGGACACGGGGATCGACTGGAACGTCATCTTCCTGCTGCTCGGCATGATGATCATCGTCGGGATCCTGCGGCGGACCGGCGTCTTCGAATACGTCGCGATCTGGGCGGCCAAACGGGCCAAGGGATCCCCGGTGCGGGTGATGATCCTGCTGTCCCTGATCACCGCGGTGGCATCGGCGTTCCTGGACAACGTGACGACCGTGCTGCTGATCGCCCCGGTGACGCTGCTGGTCTGCGACCGCCTCGACATCAAACCGGTCCCGTTCCTCATCGCCGAGGTGCTCGCCTCCAACATCGGCGGCACGGCGACCCTGATCGGCGATCCGCCGAACATCATCATCGGGAGCCGCGCCGGGCTGGCGTTCAACGACTTCCTGGTCAACCTGGCCCCGATCGTGGCGATCGAGCTGGTCGTCTTCACCCTGGTGCTGCCCCGGTTGTTCCGCGGCTCGTTCACCGTCGATCCGGCCCGGGTGGCCGACGTCATGGCGTTGAACGAGCGGGAAGCGATCCAGAAGCCCAAGCTGCTGATCAAGTGCGGAGTCGTGCTGGCTGCGGTGTTCGCCGGGTTCGTGCTGCATTCGGTGATCCACATCGAGCCGTCGGTCGTCGCGCTGCTGGGCGCCGGCGTGCTGGTGCTGCTCTCCGGGACCGAGCCGAAGCAGTACCTCGCGGGCGTCGAGTGGGAGACGCTGTTGTTCTTCGCCGGGTTGTTCATCATGATCGGCGCCCTGGTGAAGACCGGCGTGATCGGGACGCTCGCCCGGTTGGCCGCCGACGCCACCGGCGGCAACGCCCTGCTCGCGGTCATGCTGATCCTGGTCGTCTCGGCCCTGCTGTCCGGTGTCATCGACAACATCCCGTACGTGGCCACGATGAGCCCGCTGGTGCTGGCGCTCACCAACGACATCCCGGACCCGGCGCACTCCGAGGCGTTGTGGTGGTCACTGGCGATCGGCGCCGACTTCGGCGGCAACATGACCGCCGTCGGCGCCAGCGCCAACGTCGTGATGCTCGGCATCGCGGCGCGGTCGGGCTCACCCATTTCGTTCTGGGAGTTCACCAAGAAGGGCGCGGTCGTCACCGTGATCACGGTGCTGGTGGCTGTGCCCTACCTGTGGCTGCGCTACTTCGTTTTCGCCTGAACTCGGCACCAGGAGGCCACCGATGGACGACCTCGTCACCGCAGTGACCCTGATCGGGGTGTTCTTGGCTGCCGTGCTGGCACTGCGCTGGGCTCGGCAGCGACAGGAACGGTAGCGAGCAGCTCGGAGGCTTCCATCGCTTCCTTGCTTGTGCTCGGCGGGTCGATGGCTTCGCTCTCGACGCGGTTGACCCGCGGCGCCGCCCTCGAGCGGACAGCCGGCCCGCCCCGGTTTCGGGTCGGCGAGGACGGAAGGACGATCGATAGGATGTCCCTGTCGAGGTGTTGCCTCGTGGGGTGCCGGGAAGCCTGGTCGGCGAACCGAGCCGAACGACACCCGGATGAACCCATGACCGCCGTCACCGTGCACGTCTCGGCGTCCCGTGCATAACGGCAAGGCACGTCCCGTCCGGCTGCTGGATCGAGGATCGTGGCCCGAGACCCAGCGCGTCACGGAAATCCTCCGCAAGGAGACCGTTGGCGGAGTCCTGCTCCTCGTCGGCGCCGTCCTGGCCCTCGGGTGGGCCAATCTGCCCTGGTCGGACTCGTACGAGGCTTTGCGCGAGGTCCGGATCGGACCCGCGGCCCTGCACCTGGATCTCACCCTGTCCGCCTGGGCCGAGGACGGATTGCTCGCGGTCTTCTTCTTCGTCGCCGGCCTGGAGGTCAAACGCGAGTTCGTCGCGGGCGATCTGCGCGACCCGCGCCGTGCTGCCGTTCCGGTCGCCGCCGCCGTCGGCGGGGTCGCCGTCCCGGCCCTGGTCTATACCGTGGTCAACCTCGGCGACTCCGCCGCGCTGGGCGGCTGGGCGATCCCGACCGCCACCGACATCGCGTTCGCGCTGGCCGTACTGGCCGTGATCGGCCACCACCTGCCCGCCGCGCTGCGCACGTTCCTGCTCACGCTGGCGGTGGTGGACGACCTGCTCGCCATCGTGATCATCGCTGTGTTCTACACCCGCGAATTGTCGGTCGGCCCGTTGCTGCTCGCGCTGTTGCCGTTGGCGGCGTTCACGCTGCTGGTGCAGCGCCGGGTGCGGTCATGGTGGCTGCTGCTGCCCCTGGCCGCGACGACGTGGGCGCTGGTGCACGCATCCGGGATCCACGCCACCGTGGCGGGAGTCCTGCTCGGCTTTGCGGTGCCGGTGATCCGCAAGCACGGCAACGGACCGGGCCTGGCGGAGCACTTCGAGCACCGGTTCCGGCCGATCTCCGCCGCGGTGGCGGTGCCGGTCTTCGCGTTCTTCGCCGCCGGCGTCACCATCGGCGGCTTCGGTGATCTGGCGACCTCGCTCGCCGATCCCGTCGCGCTGGGCATCGTGCTCGCGCTCGTGCTCGGCAAGACCATCGGCATCTCCGGCGCGACCTACCTCGTCGCCCGGTTCACCCACGCCGAGCTCCACGACGATCTCACCTGGACCGACGTCATCGGGCTGGCCGTGCTGGGAGGCATCGGGTTCACCGTCTCCTTGCTGATCGGCGACCTCGCTTTCGGCTCAGGCACCGAAAGCGACAAGCACGCCAAGATCGCGATTCTGGCGGGCTCTCTGCTCGCCGGGCTGATCGCCACCGCCATCCTCGGTGCCCGCAACCGGGCCCACCGGCGGATCTGTGCCGAAGAGTCGGTCGATTCCGATCAAGACGGTATGCCGGACGTGCACGAGCACGAGGACTGACATCGGCCTGCACGACAGTCACTCTCGCATCACATTGCAGCGGCTCGACACGACAGAGCAGCCTCGGGGGTTACCGCGAGGCACGTCGGGTAGCCGCGCCGGAGTCCGGTTGCGCGATCAATGGGAGTCGAGATGAAGGCAGTGGTGTACCAGGGCCCGCGTCAGGTGGAAGTGCGCGAGGTACCCGATCCGGTGATCGACCAGCCGACGGATGCGATCGTGAAGATCACGACGACGAACATCTGCGGTTCGGATCTGCACATGTACGAGGGCCGGACCGCAGTCGAGGAGGGCAAGATCCTCGGCCACGAGAACATGGGCGTCGTGGTCGAGATCGGTTCCGGCGTCACCCGGGTGAAGGTCGGGGACCGGGTGTCGGTGCCGTTCAACATCGCCTGCGGGACGTGCCGGAACTGCCTGGAGGGCTGGACGTCGTTCTGCCTGCGGGTGAACCCGGCCGAGGGGATGGACGGCGCCGCGTACGGCTACGCGAACATGGGACCGTACGACGGTGGCCAGGCTGAGTACCTGCGGGTGCCCTACGCCGATTTCAACCTGCTCGACCTGCCGGCGGGCACCGAGTACGAGAACGACTTCACGATGTTGTCGGACATCTTCCCGACTGGCTGGCACGGCACGGAGCTGGCCGGGATGCGCCCGGGGGACCGGGTGGTGGTGTTCGGGGCGGGGCCAGTGGGCTTGCTGGCCGCGCACAGTGCGGTGATCCGGGGCGCCGCCGAGGTCTACGTGGTCGACAAGGAACGCGACCGGCTGGCGATGGCCGAGAAGATCGGGGTGCTCCCGATCGACTTCGGCGAGGCGGACCCGGTCGAGCAGATTATGGCCGCCACCGGCGGGCAGGGCGCGGACTGCGGTGTCGAAGCGGTCGGCTACCAGGCGCACGACCACTCCGGTCAGGAGCACCCCGAGCTGGTACTGGACAACCTGGTCAAGTCGGTGCGGTCGACCGGCGGGATCGGTGTGGTCGGGGTCTACGTCCCGCAGGACCCGGGTGCGGCGACCGAAGGCGCCAAGGAAGGCCGGATCGGGTTCGACTACGGGACGCTCTTCATGAAGGGGCAGCGCATGGGCACAGGCCAGTGCCCGGTCAAGCGGTACAACCGGCGGCTGCGCGACCTGATCATCACCGGCCGGGCGAACCCGTCGTTCCTGGTTTCGCACGAGTTGCCGCTGGAGCAGGCGGCCGAGGGCTACGACCGGTTCGACCACCGCGAAGACGGCTGGACGAAGGTGCTGCTCCGGCCGTAGCCACGGAAAGCCGCCTCGCCGGCGACGTGGTGGCCGCGCCGGCGAGGCGATCCGTGCGGTCAGCTGGTCAGTGCGATGGCGGCGTCCGCTTCGACGACCCGGAAGCTGAAGCTCTCCTCAAGGTAGAGCGTGACGGTGCCGGCGTCGTGGTGGCTGTAGCCGACCGCGAGGTCCTGGCCGAGCTCGAGGGAGAAGGCGCCGGCGTCCAAGCTGACGATCAGGGCGCCGTCCAGCCCGGGCGCGCGGACCACGTTGCCACCGCCCAGCACCCGCCGGAGGTGGTCGAAAAGCAGGTGGCCGCCGTGCTCCGTGCTCTCCACGATGCGGGTGTAGCCCTCCGGAGCGATCGCGAGCCCGTACGGTCCCTTGATACCGGCCTGGCGCAGGGTGTCCACCGCGCGGGCGACGACGCCGGGGTAGGCGTCGGGGTCGTCGCCGAGCGACGGTGTGTCGTACGGGCTGCTCTCGGTGATCCCGGTGATGCCGGCCGCGGCCCAGCCGTGGAAGATGGCGCGATTCTCGATCATCGCGATTTGCTTCGCCGCGCGGTCGAGGTCGTCGAACTCGAGGTCGTCGGCGCCGCGCTCGGCGTCGTCCAGCTCCGCGCGCGACACGGTGAACGGCACGCGCACCTCGGTCAGCGGCAGGATCCGCCGTTGCCGGACCGCCGCGCCGGCGCCCAGGTCGGCCAGTGAGTCGGCGGGGAGGGTGGTGGTCCGTCCCAGGTCGGTGGCCGAGTGGCGCCAGCCGTGTGGGCCGGCGACGTCGACGAGGCGGCGGGCCGCGAGGTGCGCCTGCAGGCGCTCCTTGGCCTCGGCGTCGACCTCTTTCCAGCCCGCGTCGGTGATCGGGGCCAGGTCGCGCATCAGGTGGTTCATGTCAGTCCTGTTCCTTGAGGCTGCCGATGCCGAGCGAGGCGTCGGTGGGACGGTGACCGAGCTTGTCCTCGACGTACTCCTGCGGGTCGAGGTCGCTGACGTCGAGGTCGCGGGCGCCTTCGTGCTGCCGCTTGAACTCCACGAACCGGCGGCCGAGTTCTTCGCGCAGCCCAGGATCGGCGTGCCGGCGGAAGTCGGCGAGGCCTTCGTCCTCTTCTTCGGCCATGTGCTCGCTGTTGGCGAAGCGGGCCTTGCTCACCGCGGCGTGCCAGGCGGTGCTGCCGACGGGATGCAGGGCGGCTTCGTGAACGCCGTCACGGATGTCGTTGTGGTCACCGATCGCGTCGAGCGTTTCGTCTTCGGCGTCTTCACCGCGGCGCAGCAGGTGGGGGTAGAAGATCTCCTCCTCGGCGCGGGCGTGCACGTCGAGCAGGTCGGCCAGGGGCTGCCAGACCTCGGCGAGGTCGGACGGGTCGGTGAGGTCGTCGAGCCGGGCGAACTGGCGCCGGAACCAGTCGTGGTCGTCGAGGATGAGGCTGGTGATGTCGGCCATGCCGCATTCCTACCCCGGTGGCGCGTGATCGCAAACCCGAAGCACGCCGGCCGGGACTGGCCCGGAACGCTTGCGAAAGGAGTGGCTGCGCCACCAGCAGCTCGGGGCGTCGAGTGCCGCTCCGCAAGCCGTGGCCAGCGCGTAGCCGAGCTCGTCGCCTTCGGGGATCACGACCGGTACTTCCGGCGAGAGGTGCCTTGGGTGAGCCGCCGGGCCAGAAAGGAGGACATAACCGGCCAGGATGACGACGAAGAGCTTCCGATGGGGCCGCACCCCCGTCCATTAGATGTCAGGTCGGTCGAGAACAGGGCGGGGCAGGCGACGATCCGCACGCCGTGCGGCTGAGCAGGAACGGGTGCGTTGCGGTGAGCGCCGTCGAAGGCCACTGCGACGAAGTTGACGAGCACGAAGTGGGCGGGCAGCGTGACCGAGACGGCGGTGCGGCGTTCACGGTGCCGGAGGGCCGACCGGACCCGATGGCGGACTCAACGGTGGTGAACAGCAGTCCGGCGGGGGCGACGTGCTTCTTCGGGCGGGTGCCGTCGCCGGCGCCCAGATGCGCTGAGCACGTCGCCGCTCGGGACTCGGTGGCCGTCGTGTGGTCTCCTCTTGCCATCGGGACGGCGCGGCGGCGACCTGTATGCAGGCCAGGTATCCGTCCAGCTTGTACTCGTACGTCCAGTTGGCTCTTTGCGGAGACGGCCGCCGTCGGCCTTGACCAGCGTTGATGGGCTCGACCCAGTCCGGCACGCGAGAGGAGCAACGCGCAGCCATGGCCAGCCTCCCAGGGGCCCCGGGTGCGCGGGGAGGACGGTGACGGGCAGACCGTGAATCGGCCGGTTCGCCGCGTCGGAAGACTGGGCACCGCTTGTCTCCATCGGTGCTCATACTCGGAGTTAGAAGCGCTAGTGGTGCCGTACTAGGTACCAACCGCTGCTTTCGGAGATCGAGATGAGATTTTTCATGCTGGCTTCTTCGGTGTGCTGCTCATTGGTTGGCATCATTTGCTGTTCCTGGGTCGTCGCTTCTTTGCCGTTCCGGTCCGGGATTTCGGAGCGGTACTCGGGCTGTCGTCCAGGCGAGATGAGTGGTACGCCTCGACGACCGACTTCGCTATTCGCCCTTGGTCGGCTACCTCGTATCCGTTTTGTTGGGCCCAGGCGCGGATGTCATGAGTCGCCGCGTAGTCCGTGCTCGTCTTCGGTTCTTGCTTTGTGTCGTCAGTCGACTGGCCGACGGCCACTTTGATGCGGCGCCCTCCGGTGCGGCGAGCGACCGTCACGTACGGCTCCATCGCCGCGCGGAACGCGCCGGCGTTCGCGTTGGAAAGGTCAATCTCGTAGGTCACGCCGTCGAGTCCGAAAGGGACAGTCTGGTCGGCGTGGCTGCCGTCCGTGTCGTCGGATATCTCGATAGAGATTCGTTTGGTCATGTCGTCGATCCTTCTTCGGGTCGTTGGTGAATGTACTGGATGCGTCCAATAGTAGCGTCGTGCAATCGCCTGCGATCGCCGGGTACGTCTGTTGACGAGGCTCTTTGTATTTCTTTCGAGAGACCGTTGACTGCTCGTGCCCGTGTCGGCATGGATGGTTGTATGCGACGGCGAACACTTCCCTTGAGTTCGAGTTGATCGGCTATCGAAAGAGGCAAAGGAGAAAGTGATGGAAGCCGAGGCGAGGCTGGAGTACTTCGGTGACGTTGCGGCCGCGATTCAGGAACTCGCTGCGGCGGTTCGTGCTGCCGCGCCCGAACCGCCGGAAGACCCGGATGCGCTGCTCACCGCGGAGCAGGTGGGGGAGTTGCTGCAGCTGTCGCCGAGGACCTTGAAGGACCACGCTGCCACCGGTGCGGTGCCGCATCACCGGTTCGGCAAGCACTACCGGTTCACCCGTGGCGATGTCGCCGAGATCGTGCGGCTGGCCGCTGCGCCGGTGAAACCGCCGCGGCGGCGGGTGTCCGTTGCGGACGTTGCCCAGGACTTCCGCGCCGCGTAAGGCGGGCGGAGTACCAGAGAAGAAGAGGAGTGAAGGATGGCCCACGGCCAGGAAGAGCCCGGCACGGGTGAGTGGCGTGCCCGGTACAAGCGTCCCGACGGGACGTGGGGGAGCAGGTCAGGGTTCCCCGCCAAAAAGGCGGCCGAGGAGTGGGGGCTGGAGCAGGAAGCGCTGATCCGGCGGAACCTGTGGCTGGACCCACGCGACGGAGAAACCCGATTCGACGACTTCGCCGAGGAGTGGCTGGCGGCGGTGGCTCCACGGCTCGAGCTGAACACGGTCGCGAAGTATCGGTCATTCCTCGACACCCAGCTGCTCCCGCAGTGGAAGGCATGGCCACTGGTCGCGATCTTCAACGGGTACGTCGAGATCGAGCGGTGGCTCTCGGAGCTGCACGAGGACTACGCCGAGTCGTCGGTGTCGTCGTACTTCGCGTTGTTCTCGACCATCCTCAACGCCGCTGTCCGGGCGCGGATGATTCCGGCTAACCCGTGCAGCGGTGTCCGGGTGTCGAAGGGTGAGTTCGATGCCGAGCGGCTGGTGGCCACGCCGGCCCAGGCGCTGCGGGCCGCGATGCGGCTCTACGAGCTGGGTCTCGGGATGTCGGGGTTCGTGTTGTGCTTGATGGATTTCTATACCGGCGCCCGATGGGGTGAACTTGTCGGGCAGCAGCGCCATGAGTACGACTCGGAGCGGCGGGGGATCGAGATCCGGATGCCGCTGAAGGAGGTGAGCGGGAAGGTCTACAAAGGAGGCCGGAAGAGTGATGATCATCACTCGGAGGGCTGCAGCCGCCCGCCGACCCGGCGGGGGAACTCTCGCCCCAAGAAGGGCCGCACCAAAACTCCTGCGGGGACGCGGTTCGTGGCACTGCCACCCGGTATCGCCGTGCTGTACGAGGAGCTGATGGACAGCCATCGGGAACCCTTCGTGCTGTGTACGCCGGAGGGGCATCCGTGGAGGCGGTCGAACTTCCGTATCCGCTTCTGGCGGCCGGCGTGGGACGGCGTCGAACTCGACGACCCGGGCGCGGGAGAGCAGCGGCCACCGATCCTACCGACCTTCACCTTCCACGAAGGGCGGCACACGCACAGCACCTGGCTGACCGAGGACGGGATTCCGGAAGTCGCTCGGCGGGCGCGGCTGGGGCAGAAGATGAAGGGCATCGCCCGGGTCTACGACCATGTGACGCCGGCGATGGTGAATCAGATCCTGGACGTCCTGGAGGAACGCTGGCTGCGGTCTCTGGCGTCGTTGTACCCGGGGGAACGGGCGAAGCTGGTGTCGTGGTTCCCGCACCTGCGGTCCCGGCGGGCGATCGGGCCGGGCTCCGGGGCCATCGCCGGATCGTCGCCGACTGACGAGTAGAAGCCCCGCCCCTCCGGGGAGGGGCAGGGCTTCTGACCTGCGAAAACATGTGGTGCGCGATACTGGGATTGAACCAGTGACCTCTTCCGTGTCAGGGAAGCGCTCTCCCGCTGAGCTAATCGCGCGAGGTGGAGACGGGATTCGAACCCGTGTACACGGCTTTGCAGGCCGTTGCCTCGCCTCTCGGCCACTCCACCGTGCCAGGCTCGAGAGCCTACCGAGCGGATGACGGGATTCGAACCCGCGACCCTCACCTTGGCAAGGTGATGCGCTACCAGCTGCGCTACATCCGCACTTCCCGGCTGCGGTTCGGGAGGTCCGGAGCCTCGGCTTCGTCCCTCACCCCGTCGCCGTGGTGTGTCAAAACCATATCGGACCCGAAAACCGGCCCGACACCGGGGTGTCACTGTGCCGTTGCAAGCCGCCGTTGCAAGCCCGTCATCAGGCCAGATCGTGCGGGATGAGGTGGGTGAGCGCGTCGTCGACGTCGACCCACAGGTGCTCGTTGCCCGGCAGCACGACGTCGTAGGTCCGGTCGAGGAAGTCGGCCAGCTCCTGGGCGGACGCCTCGAACATGGCGTGCCCGGAGGGCGAGTTCAGCTCGATGAGGACGGCTTCGGGGTCTTCGACGGAGGGGCGGATGCGGACGTCCCCGTCACCCGCGTCGGCCAGGAGGCCGTCCGCGAGGAGGTCGCGCGCGTAGACCCATTCGACCCAGCCTGCGCGGCCGGTGCGGAAGGCGGCGACGACCGCGTACGGGTCGCGTGTGTCGTAGCGCAGTTCCACCTTCACCGGAACCGCGGGAGTCCGCGGCGCCAGCAGGTCGAAGACCGCCGTCGAGCGGAGCGTCACGTGATCGTTGCGCATCGTCCTACCCTTCGTCTCCCTTCCCGGCCCGGCCCGGCCGAGGGCATCACCACTGGGACGCATCAGGAGGCCGAATCCGTCGCGGGTGCGCCGCAGATCACCCGTCCGGGCTCATCGGCCCCCGTCTTCACCCGTGATCACCCACGGCGCGCAACTGACCGGCACGCCCCGTGGGACCCACGCCTCCATACTGCGCGGTTTAGCCGCCGGGCGATAGCACCGTCGCACGGGTGTCGAACGTGGTGTCGGGCGGCCCCCTGCCGGCACAACCCCGGCTAGCTCGGGGTTGTGCGTTCCGTACTCGCCGGTAAGCGGAGTGTGGTCGCCGAGGACCACCCGTTTGCATGCGCCCTAAAGTCGTAGGCTAGAGTCCTTCACAACACCGCGGGCGGGCGATTAGCTCAGCGGGAGAGCGCTTCGTTCACACCGAAGAGGTCACTGGTTCGATCCCAGTATCGCCCACTCCAGTCGTGAAGAGAGCCTTGCTTGCCGAGACGCAGGCAGGGCTCTTTTGCTGTGTCCGGTCGCGAGGCTTGCCTCCGCGCCCGCAGGCCGAGGCACATTTCGGCGCCGGACCTCCTCGTGCGGGCGTCGCCGCCCCAAAACGGAGTGAACGATCCGTTCGGATCATCCGTATGAGCTGGAGAGAGCAGTTCGCGCCTCCGCCGCCGGGCCCGCCGGAACTGCTTTCGAATCCTGCCGCTGCGGCAGTTTTCTGTCGAACGCCACCCTGCGGGAGGTCCGCTGTGATCCTCGGCACGTCACGTCCGCCCGAGCACGCGAGGACACGTGTGACAAAACCGCTGCGCGTGACGGTGTGGCGACGAATGTCACCGTCGGTCGCCACGAGCGGCCACGCGGGTCCGCGCGCCGGCTGACGCGGCCCCCTCTGGTCCATTATGGACGATTGCGGCCGTGCAATGTCCACAGTAGATTCCAGGCGGCCCGCTCGGCCGTTCGGCCCTGCTTGGTCCACCCGGGTGCGGGCATGGCCCTGTTGGTCACGGAAAGTAATTTTGACGGGGATACGCCCTACTACGCATCGTCATCACCTCGTTATCTTCCGGCGATTTTCTGGCGGGGAAGTCGCACAGCATGTGGCTGGAAATCCTTGTAACACTGCCGAGAGAGTCGCCGATAACCTGCCGTGTGAAGTCTCCGCGGGCTCTGCGCGACTACTGAGATGTAGTGACTCTCCGAAATCGTTTTCGGTGACGCTGCGTGCCCGCGGATCAACTCGGTCCAATTCCTGGGAGGTCAGATGGAAGAGTCGGTGCGGCCTTCGTACACGGTGAGCCAGCCACCGCCGCACATCGACCTCCAGGCCATCCCGCGTCCCGTCCGGCGGGACGGCCTCCGCGACGACGCCGGTGGCCCGTCGGCCAAGGCGTGGCCCGCGGCCTGGGAAGCGCGGTACAGAGCCTGGGTCATCGGCAGCGATGTGTTCATCACGCTGCTGGTGATCGCGATCAGCGCGTTCGTCATCGATCGCGTTGCCCCGCACGACATGCACGCCTTCGGCACGATGCTCGCGGTGTTCGTCTCGCTGCCCGCCAGCCGCGCCTGGAGTCCGCGAGTGCTCGGCGAAGGCGCGGAGGAGTACCGCACCCTCGGCCGTGGCTTCCTCACCGCCGCCGTCCTGGTCGCACTGGGCGGCCTGCTGTTCGGCGCGCTCGAGGTCCAGGTCTGGGTGTTCATCGTGGTCCCGGCCATCGCGCTCGTGGCCTTCCCGCAGCGGTACCTGCTGCGCCAGGTGCTGCACCGCAAGCGCGCCAAGGGACTCTGCCTGCTGCCGGTGATGGCGGCGGGCAGCCCGGAGACGGTAGCCGACCTGATCGCCCGCACCCGCTCGGAGGTGCACGTCGGCTGGCGTGTCGAGGCCGCCTGCACGTTCTCCGGCCACGGTGAGGACCGCGACAGCGGCGAGATCGACGGCGTCCCGGTGGTCGGGCGGCTGGAGGAGCTGTCCCGGCACGTCCGGCGCGGCGGCTACCGGGTCGTGGCGATCACCGCCGACCAGTACTGGACGCCGAAGCGGCTGCAGCGGCTGGCCTGGGACATGGAGGGCACCGGCGCGGAGATGGTCGTGGCGCCGGTGCTGATGGAGGTCGCCGGGCCCCGGCTCAACGTCACCGGCGTGCTCGGCATGCCGCTGCTGCGGGTCACCGCGCCGATGTTCACCGGGGGCCGCCGGGTGGTGAAGGAGATCGCCGACCGCTGCGGTTCGGCGCTGCTGCTGACGCTGCTGTCCCCGCTGCTGCTGGTGATCGCCGTCGCGATCAAGCTGAACGACCGCGGCCCGGTGATCTACCGGCAACGCCGCGTGGGCCGTGACGGCGCGACGTTCACCATGCTCAAGTTCCGGACGATGGTCACCAACGCCGACGCGATCAAGCAGACCCTGGCGGAGGACAACGAGGGCGCCGGCCCGCTGTTCAAGATGAAGCGCGACCCGCGTATCACCCGGGTGGGTGGTTTCCTGCGCCGGTACTCGCTCGACGAGGTGCCCCAGCTGTTCAACGTCGTGTCCGGGAAGATGTCGCTCGTCGGACCGCGGCCGCCCCTGCCCGAGGAGACCGCGCAGTACGCGCCCGACGCCCGGCGCCGGCTGCTCGTCAAGCCGGGCCTGACCGGGCTCTGGCAGGTCAGCGGGCGCAGCGACCTCACGTGGGCGGAGAGCATCCGGCTCGACCTGCGCTACGTCGAGGACTGGTCCCTCGCCCTGGACCTGGTGATCCTCTGGAAGACGTTCCGCGCGGTGATGGGCGGTCAGGGCGCCTACTGACCGCTTTCCGCCGCGCCCCACGGCCGCCGGCTCCCCGGCGGACACGGCCGCCGCGGGGAGCCGGCGGCCGTGACCTGCTTCACCGGGGCCAAACGGCCGAGCGCGAAATAGTTCAACGCTCAACTTGGTTGTGCTGGGTACCGACCCATGGAAGGAACCCCAGCCCCATGACCACCTTTGCCGAGCAGACCGAGGCCCTCCAGCTTCCCGCGGACGTGCAGAACCTGCTGTTCCGCGAGGCGCGGACGGCCAACAGTTTCAGCTCCGAGCCGGTGACCGAGGAACAGGTCCGCGCGATCTACGACCTCGTCAAGTGGGCCCCGACGTCGATGAACACCCAGCCGCTGCGCGCGCTGGTGCTCCGGACCGCCGAGGCGAAGGCCCGCCTGCTCCCGCACCTGTCCCCGGGCAACCGGGACAAGACCGAAGCCGCCCCGCTGACCGTGGTGCTCGCCGCCGACGTCGACTTCCACGAAAACATCCCCCAGGTGTTCCCGCACAAACCGGGGGTCAAGGACAACTTCGCCGACGAGCAGGGCCGCGTCGAGTTCTCGAAGCTGAACGCGCTGCTGCAGGTCGGCTACTTCATCATCGGCGTCCGCGCCGCCGGGCTGGCCGCCGGCCCGATGACCGGCTTCGACGCCCAGGGCGTCGACGACGAGTTCTTCGCGGGCAAGAAGTGGCGCTCGCTGGTCGTCGTCAACGTCGGCAAGCCGGGCGAGAACCCGTGGTTCGACCGCCTGCCGCGGCTGGACTTCGACCAGGTCGTCGAAACTCTCTGACCTCGATCGGACGGGCCGCTTCCGGGCACGGAGGCGGCCCGTCCGGCGTTCGCGGACGCGCGTGAGGCCCGCGCGGGCCGACGACTAGCATCGACGGCGTCGTCTTTGTCGCTGAAGTTCGAGGAGCCATCGTGTCCCAGTCGCCCCCCGTTTCCCCCGTGGCCGCCTTCCGTGTGGTGGTACCGGCGGGCACTACGGCGGGCGCGGCGGTCCGCGAGGCCGGCCTGCCGACCAAGGGCGAAGACACGATCGTCGTAGTCCGCGACGCCGACGGGAAGCTGCGCGACCTCGCCTGGGCTCCCGAAGCCGACGCCGAGGTCGAACCCGTCGCCGCCAACACCGAGGACGGGCGCAGCGTCATCCGCCATTCGGCGGCGCACGTGCTCGCCCAGGCCGTGCAACAGCAGTTCCCGGCCGCCAAGCTGGGCATCGGCCCGCCGGTCAAGGACGGCTTCTACTACGACTTCGCCGTCGACACTCCGTTCACCCCGGAGGACCTGCAGGCGCTCGAAAAGCGCATGAAGCAGATCGTGAAGGGCGCCCAGCAGTTCTCCCGCCGCGTTTTCGACTCCGTCGACGAGGCCAAGAAGGAACTGGCGGACGAGCCGTTCAAGCTCGAGCTCGTCGACCTCAAGTCCGAAGTGGACACTTCCGAGGTGATGGAGGTCGGCGAGGGCGAACTCACCATCTACGACAATCTCGACCCGCGCACGAAGGAACGTGTCTGGAGTGACCTCTGCCGCGGTCCGCACGTGCCGACCACGAAGTTCATCCCGGCGTTCAAGCTGACCCGCGTCGCCGCCGCGTACTGGCGGGGTAGCGAAAAGAACCCGCAGCTGCAGCGGATCTACGGCACGGCGTGGGAATCCACCGAGGCGCAGGACGCCTACCTCGAGCGCATCGCCGAGGCCGAGCGCCGCGACCACCGCAAGCTCGGCGCCGAGCTCGACCTCTTTTCCTTCCCCGAGGAGATCGGTTCCGGCCTGCCGGTGTTCCACCCGAAGGGCGGCATCATCCGCCGCGAGCTGGAGAACTACTCGCGCCGCCGCCACGAGGAGGCCGGCTACGAGTTCGTGAACACCCCGCACATCAGCAAGGGCGAGCTGTTCCACACCTCCGGCCACCTGCCCTACTACGCGGACACGATGTTCCCGCCGGTGCAGTTCGACGAGGAGAACTACTACCTCAAGGCCATGAACTGCCCGATGCACAACCTGATCTTCCGCTCGCGCGGGCGGTCCTACCGCGAGCTGCCGCTGCGGCTGTTCGAGTTCGGCACGGTGTACCGCTACGAGAAGTCGGGTGTGGTGCACGGCCTCACCCGCGTGCGCGGGCTGACGATGGACGACTCGCACATCTACTGCACCAAGGAGCAGATGCCGGGCGAGCTGCGGTCGCTGCTCAAGTTCGTCCTCGACCTGCTCGCCGACTACGGCCTCTCCGACTTCTACCTCGAGCTGTCCACCCGGGGGGACTCCGACAAGTTCATCGGCGAGGACTGGGAGTGGGAGGAGGCCACCGAAACGCTGCGGCAGGCCGCCGTCGACTCCGGCCTCGAGCTGGTCCCGGACCCGGGCGGCGCGGCGTTCTACGGCCCGAAGATCTCGGTGCAGGCCAAGGACGCGATCGGCCGCACCTGGCAGATGTCGACCATCCAGCTGGACTTCAACCAGAACAAGCGGTTCGAACTCGAGTACACGGCACCGGACGGCACCCGCCAGCGGCCGGTGATGATCCACCGCGCGCTGTTCGGCTCGATCGAGCGCTTCTTCGGCGTGCTGACCGAGCACTACGCGGGCGCGTTCCCGGCGTGGCTCGCGCCGGTGCAGGTGGTCGGCATCCCGATCACCGCCGACCAGGTCGAGCACCTGCAGGGCATCGAGAAGGCGTTGCGCGCCAAGGGTATCCGCGCCGAGGTCGACGCGAGCGACGACCGGATGCAGAAGAAGATCCGCACGCACACGACGCAGAAGGTGCCGTTCATGCTGCTGGCAGGCGCCAAGGACGTCGAGGCGGGCGCGGTGTCGTTCCGCTTCCGCGACGGCGGCCAGATCAACGGCGTGCCGGTGGACGCGGCGGTGAACGCGATCGCCGCGTGGATCGAGCGCCGCGAAAACGCTTCGCCGTCGGCGGAGGCGCTGGAGACGGTCGTTCAGTGAGTGACGGTCCCGAGCTCGTCGAGCAGCAGGGAGTCGGGGTCCAGGACGCGTTCCAGCGGCTCTGGACCCCGCACCGGATGGCCTACATCAAGGGCCAGGACAAGCCGGACGGCGACGAGGAGCCCGGCTGCCCGTTCTGCCGGATCCCGTCGCTCGACGACAAAACCGGCTTGATCGTCGCCCGCGGCGACGCCGTGTTCGCGGTCCTGAACCTGTACCCGTACAACCCGGGGCACCTGATGGTGGTGCCGTACCGGCACGTCGCGGACTACACCGAGCTGACGGTGGAAGAGACGCGCGAGGTCGCCGAGTTCACGCAGCACGCGATGAAGGTCGTCCGCGCGGTGTCCGGTGCGCACGGGTTCAACATCGGCCTGAACCAGGGCCACATCGCGGGCGCGGGCATCGCGGCGCACCTGCACCAGCACCTGGTGCCGCGGTGGGGTGGCGACGCGAACTTCATGCCGATCATCGGCCAGACGAAGGTGCTCCCGCAGCTGCTGGGGGAGACGCGGGACCTGCTGGCCGACGCCTGGTGAAGCACGGCCGCGGTCGTCTGGACCACCCGGCGAAAACTCCTGATTGAGGGTTCAACCGGGAGTATGCTGGAGTTATGTCCGGAACCCGATGGCTCAGCGACGACGAACAGCGCGTCTGGCGTGAGTTCAACCTGGCCACCCGCATGCTCAGCGCGCACCTCGAGGGCCAGCTGCAGCACGACTCGGGCATGCCGCACACCTACTACGAGGTTCTCGTCGCCCTGTCGGAAGCACCCGGTCGCCGCCTGCGGATGAGCGAGCTCGCCGACGCCCGGCAGGCGTCCCGCAGCCGCCTTTCCCACGCCGTCGCGCGGCTGGAGGCGAACGGGTGGGTGCGCCGCGAGGCGTGCCCGACCGACAAGCGCGGCGCCTGGGCGGTGCTGACCGATGCCGGCTTCGCCGCGCTCGAAGCGGCCGCGCCCGGGCACGTCGAAGCTGTCCGGGAGAGCCTGTTCGATCCGTTGACGCCGGAGCAGGTGACAGCGCTGGGGGAGATCAGCGCGGCCATCCGCCGTCAGCTGTCGCCGAAGTGCGCCGCCGCGGTGGCCGCCGAAGAGGCGAGGGAGCGCGAAGCCGACGTCGTCCGGCTCACGAAATCGGGCTGACCCGGGACGGCGCGTCGGGGGCGCGCACGTGGGTCGATAGGCTGCCAGTGCCCACCCGACCCTCGTAGCCAGGTGCCTCGACGAACCGATGCTCAATATCTTCGCGCGTGCCTCCGTTTCCCGCGTCACCGATCCGATCGGCCAGGCGCTGGTCCGCGCCGGGCTGACCCCCAACGTCATGACCGTGTTCGGCACCGCCGGCGCGGTGGTCTGCGCACTGGTCTTCTTCCCGACCGACCACCTCCTGTGGGGCACCTTCACGGTGTGGGGCTTCGCCATGCTCGACATCCTCGACGGCGCCATGGCCCGCGCCCGCGGCTACGGCACCCCGTTCGGGGCGGTGCTCGACGCGACCTGCGACAGGCTGGTGGACGGCGCCCTGTTCGCCGCCATCGCCTGGTGGTGCTTCGTCGTCGACGACAACCACCCGGCTGCCGCCGCGGCCCTGCTGTGCCTGGTGCTCGCCCAGGTGATCTCCTACGTCAAGGCCCGTGCCGACGCCTCCGGCCTGCCGGTCGACGGCGGGCTCGTCGAACGCGCCGAGCGGCTGATCATCGCTCTGGTCGGCACCGGCCTGCACGGCTTCGGCATCCCGTACACCGTGGACGTGACGCTCTGGCTGCTCGCCGCCGGATCGGTCGTCACCCTGATCCAGCGCTTCGCCGCCGTGGCGAAGGCGGCCCGGGAAGCCGCCGCCGGGGAGCAACCGGCATGACCAGGCTGAGCGAGCGGCTGAGCGCCTTCGGCTACGCGGCGGGCTGGCGGCTGGCCGGCTGGCTGCCCCCCGGGTTCGGCGGCACGGTCTTCTCGCTCGGCGCGGACCTCGCCGTCAGGCGGGACGGCGGGGGAGTGCGGCAGCTGCGCGCGAACCTCGCCCGCGTGGTCCCGCAGGCCGACCCGGTCGAGCTGGACGAGCTGACGCGGCGGGCGATGCGCTCGTACGCCCGCTACTGGCACGAGACGTTCCGGCTCCCGTCGATGGACCAGAAGGAGGTCAGCGCCAAGGTCGCGGCGTCGATCACCGGCGTGGAAAACCTCGACGCGGCGCTGGCCGAGGGCAACGGCGCGGTGATGGCGCTGCCGCACAGCGGGAACTGGGACGTCGCCGGCGTGTGGCTGGCCGACTACCTCGGCGGGTTCACGACCGTGGCGGAACGGCTCAAGCCCGAGTCGCTCTACCGCCGGTTCGTCGAGTACCGGGAGTCGCTCGGTTTCGAAATCGTCCCCCTCACGGGTGACAGCTCGGCGATGCGCGTGCTGCTGAAGCGGCTGCGCGAGAACAAGGCGGTCTGCCTGGTGGGCGACCGCGACCTCACCACCAGCGGCATCCCGGTGAAGTTCTTCGGCGAGCCGGCCCGGCTGCCCGGCGGCCCCGCGCGGCTGGCGGCGACGACCGGCGCCGCGCTGATCCCGGCGGGCTGCTGGTTCACCGAGGACGGCTGGCAGATCCGGCTGCACCCGCGCATCCGGGTCACCGCGCGGGCGGAGGTCCCGGCCGCGACCCAGGCACTGGCCGACATCTTCGCCGGCGACATCGCCGCGCACCCGGCCGACTGGCACATGGTGCAGAAGTTCTGGCCCGCCGACCTCGAGGCCGCCGAGCGGGTCAGCCTCGAAGAAGCGAGCTGAGCGGTGGCCGCGCGGCCGATGCGGGTCGGGATCGTCTGCCCCTACTCCTTCGACGTGCCCGGCGGGGTCCAGGGGCACGTGATCGACCTGACGAAGGCCCTGCTCGCGCGCGGGCACCACGTGTCCGTGCTGGCGCCCGCGGACGAGGACGCCGAGCTGCCGGAGTTCGTGCACCCGGCGGGCAAGGCGCTCGCGATCCGGTACAACGGCTCGGTCGCGCGGCTGCAGTTCGGCCCGGTCTCCTACGCGCGGGTGCGGCGCTGGATCCGCGAGGGCGACTTCGACGTCCTGCACCTGCACGAACCGGCCGCGCCCAGCCTTTCGCTGCTGGCGCTGCTCATCGCGGACGGCCCGATCGTGGCGACGTTCCACACCGCGACGACGCGGTCGCGCACGCTGTCGGCGTTCCAGCCGGTGCTCCGGCCGCTGCTGGAGAAGATCACGGCGCGGATCGCCGTCTCCGCGCTGGCCCGCCGCGTCCAGGTGGAGCACGCGGGTGGCGACGCCGTGGAGATCCCCAACGGCGTCGACGTCGAGTTCTTTTCCTCGGCGAAGCCGCTGCCCGGCTATCCGCGGGCCGGGGGCACGGTCGGGTTCGTCGGCCGGTTCGGGGAGCCCCGCAAGGGCATGGGTGTGCTGCTGGAGGCGCTGCGGCGGATCCTGCCGGAGTTCGAGGACCTGCGGCTGGTCGTGGTCGGCCGCGGCGATGAGGACCAGCTGCGCCGCGACGCCGGGCCGGAGCTGGCCCCGCACCTGGAACTGCTGGGCCAAGCCGACGACGGTGTGAAGGCCCAGGCGCTGCGCAGCGTCGACGTCTACTGCGCGCCGAACACCGGCGGCGAGAGCTTCGGGATGATCCTCACCGAGGCGATGGCGGCCGGAACGCCGGTGCTGGCCAGCGGGCTCGACTCGTTCCGGCGGGTGCTCGACGACGGGCACGCCGGGCAGCTCGTCGAAACCGGTGATCCGGCGGCGCTTGCGGACGGCCTGCGCGAGCTGCTCGGCGACCCGGCGCGCCGGGCGTCGCTGGCCGCGGCGGCGGGGGAGCGCGTCACGATGTACGACTGGTCGGTGGTGGCCACGCAGGTGCTGCGCGTCTACGAGACGGCCGTCGCCGCCGACCCGCGGCGGGTCGCGGCGCCGGAGCGGGAGTTCGCCCGGTGAGCGTGTTCGGCTGGCTGCTGCCGTCGCTCGCGCTGGTCGTCGTGCTGGGCGGGCTGTTCCTGGTGGCGACGGCGAACCGGCTCGACCGGCTGCACGTCCGGACGGACGCCGGCTGGGCCGCACTCGACGCGGCACTGGCGCGGCGCGCGGTGGTGGCGCGCGCGATCGCCCTGGTGTCGGGCGACACGGGCCTGCGGAAGTCGGCCGAGCGCGCCGAAGCGGCGTCGCGGGCGGACCGCGAACCCGCGGAGAACGAGCTGACGTGGCAGCTGAACCGCGTCGACCGCACGGGCCTGCCTGCCGAGCTGGCCGAGGAGCTGACCGACGCCGAGCACCGGGTGGTGATCGCCCGCCGCGTCCACAACGACGCCGTCCGCGACACGCTGCGGCTGCGGCGGCGGCGGAAGGTGCGGTACTTCCGCCTCGCGGGCACCGCGCCGCTGCCGGAGTACTTCGAGTTCGCGGAGCCGGAGGTCTGACATGTGGTGGGTGGTCGTCGAGGAGCAGCGCGGCTCGGAGCGGAACTGGTCGCTGTCGGAGACGTTCTCCTTCGCCGATCAGGAGACCGCCGAGACCGAGGCCCTGCGGCTGGCGCGGGAGTACCAGCCGGCCTACCCGTGGTCGCCGAAGTCGCGGAAGGTGCTGCGGGGCCCGGGTGGGTACCTGGTGATCGTCGAGGGCCGGACGACGACGTTCCACTTCCGGCTGAGCGTGCTCGAAGAGGTCTGAGGCTGCCAGACTGGGCGGCATGAGTGAGACCTGCGACGTCGCCCACGGCACGGCCCCGGCCGACCCGGGACTGCGGACGCTGGTGGCCGTGTTCGCGTCACCGGTGTCGCGGTCCCTGCTGAAGTTCGCGCGGGAGCTCGGCTACCACGTGGCGCTGTACGAACCGGACGCCGCGCGCGCGACGGACGTTCCGGCGGGCTTCGAGGCGGAGACGACGCTGCCGCCGCTCGACGCGTCGGCGGACGTGGTGGTGACCGACCACCACCGGCCCGAGCTGGGCGCGGTGCTGAAAGCGGCGCTCGAGGGGAAGCCGCGCTGGGTCGGCGTGCTCGGCAACCCGCGTCACCCGGGCCCGCACGTGGCCGCGCTGCGGGCGCTGGGCGTGCCGGACACCGAGATCGCGCGGGTGCACCGCCCGGTGGGGTTGAACATCGGTTCCCGCACCCCGCCGGAGATCGCCCTGGCCACGCTGGCGGGCCTGCTGGCCGACCGCAACGGCCGCCCCGGCGGCTTCGACTTCTGACCGGAGATTCCCGTAACCCGCGTGATCAAAGCCGTATCTCGCGTGATCAAGCCCGTAACTCGCGTGATTGAAGCCGGAACTCGCGTGATTGAAGCCGGACCGGCTCTGATCACGCGAGATCCGGCTCTGATCACGCGGGTTACGGTTCTGATCACGCGGGATCCGGTTAGTGGACCGCCACTCCCTCCGGCATCGGCTCGAAGCGGGCGTGGCGGCGGGTGAACGTCGCCGTGCCCGACGTCATCGAGCGCAGGTCGATCAGGTAGCGCAGCAGTTCAGTCGCCGGGACCTCCGCCCTGATCACCGTCCGGCCGCCGTCGCCCGCCTCGGTGCCCAGCACCCGGCCCCGGCGGGACGAGAGGTCGCCGAGCACGGTGCCCAGGTGCTCGTCCGGCAGCCGGACGGCCACCTCCTCCAGCGGCTCGAGCATCGTGATGTGCCCGTTCGCCGCGGCCTCGCGCAGGGCCAGCGCGCCCGCCATCTGGAACGCCGCGTCCGACGAGTCCACGCTGTGGGCCTTGCCGTCGACCAGCGTGACCTTGACGTCGACCACCGGGTGCCCGTCGGACAGCCCGCGCTGCAACTGGGCGCGCACGCCCTTCTCCACGCTCGGGATGAACTGGTGCGGGACCGAGCCGCCGACGACCCGGTCCACGAACTGGAACCCGCTGCCCCGCGGCAGCGGCTCGACCTCGATGTCGCACACGGCGAACTGGCCGTGCCCGCCGGACTGCTTCACGTGCCGCCCGTGGCCCTTGGCGGGCTTGGCGAACGTCGCCCGCAGGCTGATCTTCACCGGTTCCGTGTCGACGTCCGCGCCGCCCGCCCGCAGCCGCGACAGCACGACGTCCGCGTGCGCTTCGCCCATGCACCACAGCACCAGCTGGCCGGTCTCGGCGTTGCGGTCCAGCCGCAACGTCGGGTCGCCCGCGACCAGGCGGGAGAGGTTGCGGGCCAGGGTGTCCTCGTCGCTGCGGGTCTTCGCGACCACCGCCACCGGCAGCAGCGGTTCCGGCATCGCCCACGGCTCCATGAGCAGCGGATCGTCGGGGGAGGAGACGGTGTCGCCGGTCTCCGCCGAACCGACCTTCGTCAGCGCGCAGAGGTCGCCGGCGACGCAGTAGGGCACTTCGCGCAGGGCCGAGCCGAGCGGGGAGTAGAGGTGGGCGACCCGCTCGTCGGCGTCGTGGTCCTCGTGGCCGCGCTCGGTGAGGCCGTGCCCGGACACGTGCACCGGCCGCTCGGGCCGCAGCGTCCCGGAGAACACCCGGACGAGCGACACCCGGCCGACGTAGGAGTCCACGGCCGTCCGGACGACCTCCGCGGCGAGGGGCCCGGCGGGGTCGGCGGTGAGCGCGGCGTGCTCGCCGCCGTCCGGCGTGGTGACGTCGGGTGGCCGGTGCTCCAGCGGGGAGGGGAACGCGCGGACGATGCCGTCGAGCACCTCGGCCAGGCCGACCCCGCTGGTCGAGCACACCGGGATGACGGGGTGGAAGGACCCGCGCGCGACCGCGGTTTCGAGGTCGGCGATCAGGGTCGCCTCGGCGATCTCCTCGCCGGCGAGGTAGCGGTCCATCAGGGACTCGTCCTCGCTCTCCGCGATGACTCCCTCGATCAGGGCGTTCCGGGCCTCGGCCAGCCGTTCGAGATCGGCCGGGTCGGGCTCGCCGGCCTTCGGCGGGTGCCCGCCGGAGTAGTCGAAGTACCGCTGGGTGATCAGCCCGACCAGGCCGTCGCCCGCGGGCAGGTACAGCGGCAGCACGCCGGCGCCGAACGCGGCCTGGCAGGCGGCGATCTCGGCCGTCGCGTCGGCCCGGTGGTGGTCGAGGCGGGAGACGACGACCGCGCGCGGCATCCCGACCGCGGCGCACTCCTCCCACACCGCGACCGTCGCCGCGTCGACGCCTTCGGCGGCGCTGACGACGAACAGCGCCGCGTCGGCCGCGCGCAACCCGGCCCGCAGTTCCCCGACGAAGTCCGCGTATCCGGGCGTGTCGATCAGGTTGATCTTGTGGCCCTGGTGCAGCACCGGCGCGACCGAGAGGCCGACCGAGCGCTGCTGACGGACCGCCGCCGGGTCGTGGTCGCACACCGTCGTGCCCTCGACCACCGAACCCGCCCGCGGCACCGTGCCGGAGGCGGCGAGCAGGGCTTCGGCGAGGGTGGTCTTCCCGGAACCGGCCGGGCCGACGAGCACGACGTTGCGGACCTTGGCGGGGTCGTTTACAGCGACGGCGGCCCCGGTGTCGGCGTTCTTGGCTTGTTTGTCTGCCATGACGACTCCTCGGCGAACGGCTGGTGTACGGGGTGTGTCCTCGATCACACACCCGCTACCCTGGTCACGGCAAGGCAGGGCTCCCGGGACCAGCCGAATGCCCCGGGCGGGGACGGGAGGGGCATGGACAGGCGGACTTTCCTGCGGATTTCCGGGGCGGTGCCGGTGGCGGGGCTGGCCGGCCGGCCGCCGTCGGGCGACTGGGAACGGCTGCGCCGGAAGCTCGCGGGGCCGCTGTTCCGGCCCGGCGACCCGGGCTACCTCGAGGCCAAGCAGGGCTTCTTCACGATGTACGACGCCCGGATGCCGGCCGCGGTCGTCGGCGCGGCCCGCGTCGAGGACGTCCAGGCGGCCGTCGGCTTCGCCGCCCGGCACCGGCTGCCGATCGCGGCGCGCAGCGGCGGCCACAGCTACCCCGGCTATTCCACAGTGGACGGCGGGATCGTCGTGGATCTCAGCCGCTTCTCGGGTGTCGAAGCGCGTCCGGACGGCCGTGCGGTGATCGGGGCCGGCGCCCGGCTGGGGCCGATCGCCACGACGCTCGCCGCGGCCGGCCGGGTGCTCCCGGCGGGCAGCTGCGACACCGTCGGCATCGCCGGGCTCGCCCTCGGCGGCGGTGTCGGCGTCCTCGACCGGAAGTACGGGCTCACCTGTGACCACCTGGAGGCGGCCCGGATCGTCACGGCCGACGGCCGGGCGCGCACGGTCTCGGCCGAGGCGGAACCGGACCTGTTCTGGGCGCTGCGCGGTGGGGGCGGCGGCAACTTCGGGATCGTCACCGGCTTCACGTTCCGGACCGTGCCGCGCACCGACGTGGCCACCTTCGACCTGAAGTTCCCGGTCGGTACGCAGGCCGCGTTGTTCGCCGCCTGGCAGGACTGGCAGCCCGCGATGCCGGACGAGCTGTGGTCCGGGATGGGCCTGGGTGCCGGCCACGCGAACCTCGGCGGCACGTTCCTCGGGTCGGAAGCGCGGATGAACGCCCTGCTCGACGACCTGATCCGCCGGGTCGGCACGCCACCGGCCGAGCAGCGGCGGCGGGTCCAGGACCACCTGAGCGCGATGCGGTCGTTCGACGACCGGGAGTCGCGGCCGGGCCTGGCCTTCGACCGGGCGGCCTACGTCGGGACCTCACGGATGCTGATGCGGCGCGCGCCCGACCCGGCCGCCGTCGTCGAGGTGCTGCTCGGGAGCCCCGGCGTCGACACGATCATCGACGCCGGTGGCGGCGCGATCGCGCGCGTCGGTGTCCGCGAAACGGCGTTCCCGCACCGGAGGGCGCTGGCCAGCTTCCAGTTCCTGCGCGGTGCGGAACCGGAACGCGGTGGCGAAGCGGCGGCCCGGCGCGCGGTGGCCGCCGTGCGCGACGGGCTGGGGCCGGAGTTCGGTACCACCGGGTACGTCAACTACCTCGACCCGGAGCTGCCGGACTGGGCGGAGGCGTACTACGGGGTGAACCTGCCGCGGTTGCGCGCTCTCGCCCGGAAGTATGACCCGCGAGGAATTTTCGCTTTCCCGCAAGGGCTTTCGGCGTCCCACTGGACCGTCCACAAGGGAGAGTCTTAGACTGCGCCGGATGCTCCCCGGCAGGAGGCAGTGCGTGCTCGATCTGGCATTCTCCACAGAGGACCTGGCGCACACCCGGTTCGCGTTCTCCCCGGCGTGGGAGATCGTCGCGAGCGTCCGCGTCCTCAACCAGCCGGGCCAGCACGCCCTGCACTTGCCGTGGATCAAGCGCGCCACCGCGGCCCTCGGCGAGGCCGGCCTCGACATCGGGCTGCTCCGCGACCTCGTCCCGCTGCGGCACCTGCCCGGCTTCCTGGCCGGGACGCCGGCGACGCCGTTGCCCGAGCTGGCCGACGAGCTCGCCGACCTGCGGGACGTGCCCGCCCGCCTGGTGCGGCGCGAACTGGACGCGATGGCCGGACCGCGCTCGCCCGCGCTGAGCCGCCTGCACCGCGACCCCGAGGCGGGCCTCGAACGGCTCGCGACGCTGATGGAGCGGTACTGGCACCTCGTGCTGGCTCCCGACTGGCCCCGGATCCGCGCGCTGCTCGAGGCCGACGTGCTGTACCGGTCCCGGCTGCTCGCCCAGGACGGGGCGGCCGAGCTGTTCAACGACCTCACGCCGCTGGTGCGCTGGCAGGCCGGCACGCTCACGGTGGCGCACCGGCACCTGCACGCCGCCGTACCGCTCGACGGGCGCGGTCTCGTGCTGGTGCCTTCGGCGTTCGTCTGGCCGCGGGTGTTCTCCAAGACCGACGCGCGCTGGCAGCCGGTGCTGCGCTACCCGCCCCGCGGGATCGCGACGTTGTGGGAGACCGGCACGGCCACCGCGCCCGGCGCGCTGGCCGCCGTGGTGGGCCGCGGCCGGGCGATGGTGCTGACCGAACTGGCCGCGCCCGCGTCCACCGCCGAACTGGCCCGCCGGACCGGGCTCAGCGCCGGGGCGGTGTCGCAGCACCTCGGTCTCCTCAAGGCTGCGGGCCTGGTCAGCGGGCACCGTGCCGGACGTCACGTGCTCTACGTGCGCACTCCGCTCGCGGAGGCCCTGGTCGCGGGCCCCGGCGAAGTGGACTGCTGAGATACTCGCGTACTGGCCTGCCTGAAGGGTCCACCGCCGACCTACGCTCGGACTCGTCCACCCCCCGAACCGTGTCGAAAGGCCTCGTCGTGTCCGAGCAGCAGCCCACCCCCTCCCGTGGCACCGTCCAGTCCGTCACCGGCACCGCCAAGGTGAAGCGCGGCATGGCCGAGATGCTCAAGGGCGGCGTGATCATGGACGTGGTCACCGCCGAGCAGGCCAAGATCGCCGAAGACGCCGGCGCGGTCGCGGTGATGGCGCTGGAGCGCGTGCCCGCCGACATCCGCGCCCAGGGTGGCGTCGCGCGGATGAGCGACCCCGACCTGATCGACGGCATCATCGAGACCGTCTCGATCCCGGTGATGGCGAAGGCCCGCATCGGCCACTTCGTCGAGGCGCAGGTCCTGCAGTCCCTCGGCGTGGACTACGTCGACGAGTCCGAGGTGCTGACCCCGGCCGACTACGCCAACCACATCGACAAGTGGGCGTTCACCGTGCCCTTCGTCTGCGGCGCGACCAACCTCGGCGAGGCGCTGCGGCGCATCACCGAAGGCGCGGCGATGATCCGCTCCAAGGGCGAGGCGGGCACCGGCGACGTCTCCAACGCCACCATGCACATGCGGAAGATCCGCCAGGAGATCCGCCGGCTGCAGTCGCTGCCGGAGGACGAGCTGTTCGTCGCGGCGAAGGAGCTGCAGGCGCCGTACGAGCTGGTCCGCGAGGTGGCCGAGGCGGGCAAGCTGCCGGTGGTGCTGTTCACCGCGGGCGGCATCGCCACCCCGGCCGACGCGGCGATGATGATGCAGCTCGGCGCCGAGGGCGTGTTCGTCGGCTCGGGCATCTTCAAGTCCGGCAACCCGGCCCAGCGCGCGGAGGCGATCGTCAAGGCGACGACCTTCTACGACGACCCGGACGTCCTGGCCAAGGTCTCCCGCGGCCTCGGCGAGGCCATGGTCGGCATCAACGTCGAGGAGCTCCCGGAGCCGCACCGGCTCGCGGAGCGCGGCTGGTGACGTCCTAGACGTACTCCGAAATCTCGACGCCGTACGTCCCCGGTTCGAGGGCTTCGAAGATGTGGGGGACGTCGCCGGGGTAGGAGATGTAGTCGCCCGGGAGCAGTTCCTCCGGCGCCTCCTGCACGCCGATCCTGGCGCGTCCCGCGCACAGCACGATGTGCTCCATCACGCCGGTCATGTGCGGGTCGGAGCGCCGCGGCGCGCCCGGCTCGCCGCGGACGACGTAGATGTCGCGGCGGGCGCCGGTGGGGCAGGCCGACAGCAGCGTGCACGCGTAGTCGGCGTGTTCGGCGAACACCGTCGGCCCCTTGCCCGCGCGGATGACGCGGACCTTCGGCCGGTCCGGTTCGACCAGCCGGGAGAACGGCACGTCGAGGGCGACGCCGAGGGCCCACAGCGTCTCGACGCTCGGGTTGCCGGTCCCCGACTCGAGCTGGGACAGCGTCGACTTGGCCAGGCCGGCGCGGCGCGCGACCTCGGTCAGGGACAGCCCCGCGCGGGTGCGCTCGCGGCGCAGGGAAGCCGCGATGATCGCCAGCGGCGCCCCGGTGGCATCCTCGGTCATGCTGTTCGCTCCATCGGTCTGTTTGTTCGCCTTGACGAACGAGGCGCCGGGTGTTCACTGTAGAACACATGCGTTCGATATGGCGAACACTCGATCGGGGCCTCGCCCGTGACATCGGCTTGGTCTGCCTCGCCGATTGTCTCGTGGGGGTTTCCTACGGCGCCATCGCGGTGAGCTCCGGCTTCCCGCTGTGGCTGCCGATGCTGATGTCCCTGCTGGTCTTCGCCGGTGCGTCGCAGTTCATGTTCGTCGGGATCGTGGCCGCGGGCGGCAACCCGTTCGCCGCCGTGCTGGCCGGGCTGCTCGCCAACGCGCGGCACCTGCCGTTCGGCTTCGCGATCGGAGACGTCCTCGGCAAGCGGTGGCCCGCCCGGCTGCTGGGCAGCCACCTGATGAGCGACGAGACGGTGGCGTTCGCGATGGCCCAGGACGAAGCCCCGCGCCGTCGCGCGGCCTACTGGGCCTGCGGGCTGGGGATCTTCGTCTTCTGGAACGCCGGGGTGCTGGCCGGCGCGTACGCCGGGACGGCGATCACCGACACCGACGTGTTCGGCCTCGACGCCGCGTTCCCGGCGGTCCTGCTGGCGCTGGTGCTGCCCTCGCTGCGCGACAAGGCGGCCCGGTGGCCGGTGCTGGCGGGGGTGCTGGTCGCGCTGGCCGCGACGCCGTTCCTGCCGGCCGGGCTGCCGGTGCTGCTCGCGCTGGCCGGGGTGCTGGTGGGCGTCGCCGCGAAGGAACCCGAACCGCAGGAGGCGCGCTGATGGACGGGCTGGAACTGCTGATCGCCACGGCCGTGCTGGCCGGGGGCACGTACGCCTTCCGGTTCGCCGGGCCGGTGCTGCGCAGCCGGGTGAAGCTGTCGCCGAAGGCGAAGCGCCTGATGGCGCTGGCCGCGATCGTGCTGCTGGCGGCACTGGTCGCGGTCAGTGCACTGACCGAGGGGCACGGGTTCGCGGGGATCGCCCGGCCGGCGGGCGTGCTGGTCGCCGGGGTGCTGGCGTGGCGGAAGGCGCCGTTCGCGCTGGTGGTCGTGGCGGCCGCGGCGACGGCGGCCCTGCTGCGGCTGGCCGGCGTCCCCTGACCGGCCGGTCCGCGGCACCCGCTGGTGCCCGGGAGCGGGTCTGACCTGCCGGTAAGCCGTGGAGCCGGTGCGTCTAGGCTGGTAGGAAGGTCTTTCGGGAGGTCGGGTGTCGTCGGAGCCGGTGATCGGTGTGCTCGCCCTGCAGGGCGCCGTGCGGGAGCACGTCGCGATGCTGGGGGAAGCGGGCGCGCGGGCCGTGCCCGTGCGCCGCGCCGCCGAGCTGTCCGAAGTAGACGGTCTGGTGCTGCCCGGTGGCGAGTCGACCACGATGTCGCGGCTACTGGAGAGCTTCGGGCTCCTCGAGCCGCTGCGCGCGCGGATCGCCGAAGGGCTGCCCGCGTTCGGCTCGTGCGCCGGGATGATCCTGCTGGCGCGGCAGACCCTCGACGGACGGCCGGACCAGCAGCAGCTCGGCGGGCTCGACGTCGTCGTCCGGCGCAACGCGTTCGGCAGGCAGGTCGACTCGTTCGAGGCGGACCTGGACTTCGCCGGTGTCGAGGGCGGCGGCGTGCGCGCGGTCTTCATCCGGGCCCCGTGGGTCGAGAAGGCCGGTGACGGCGTCGAGGTGCTGGCCACGGTCAGCGGCGTGCCCGGCGTGGACGAGGAGACCGCTAGGATCGTCGCGGTCCGGCAGGGGGCGGTGCTGGCGACGGCGTTCCACCCGGAACTGACGCCCGATGTGCGGGTGCACCGGCTGTTCGTCGACCTCGTGCGAAAGGCTGCCTGAGACGCGGTGCCCGGCCGGGGTACGCAACAGATGGAGGAGAGATGAGCGGCCACTCCAAGTGGGCCACCACGAAGCACAAGAAGGCCAACCTCGACGCGAAGCGCGGCAAGCTCTTCGCGCGGTTGATCAAGAACATCGAGGTGGCCGCCCGGACCGGCACCGGTGGTGGCGACCCGGATGGCAACCCCACTCTCTACGACGCCATCCAGAAGGCGAAGAAGAACTCGGTCCCGCAGGACAACATCGAGCGCGCCCGCAAGCGCGGCGCCGGCGAAGAGGCCGGCGGCGCCGACTGGCAGGACATCACGTACGAGGGCTACGGCCCCAACGGCGTGGCCGTGCTGATCGAGTGCCTCACCGACAACAAGAACCGCGCCGCGATGGAGGTCCGCACCGCGCTCACGCGCAACAACGGCTCCCTCGCCGACCCGGGGTCGGTCGCCTACATGTTCAACCGCAAGGGCGTCGTGATCATGCCGAAGGGCGACACCACCGAGGACGACGTCCTCATGGCGGTGCTCGACGCCGGGGCCGAAGAGGTCAACGACCTCGACGAGAGCTTCGAAATCGTCTGCGAGGGCGGCGACCTGGTGCCGGTGCGCAAGGCGCTCCAGGAGGCCGGGTTCGAGTACGAGTCGGCGGAGCTCACGTTCCTCCCGACGGTGAACGTCCCGCTCGACGCGGACGGCGCGAAGAAGGTCTTCAAGCTGATCGACGCCCTCGAAGACTGCGACGACGTCCAGAACGTCTACGCGAACTTCGACGTATCGGACGAGGTGCTGGCCGAAGTCGGCTGACGGGGTTCGGGACGTCTACGCACTGCGTAGCATTCCACGTATCGGACGAGGTGCTCGCCGAAGTCGGCTGAGTTTTCCTTGTTGCACAAGCCTTTCCCGCCCGGGCCGGAAACTTTCCCGGCCCGGGTACTGGGCGGCGGCGGGCTCGTCGGGCACAATGTGCCCCGTGACCTCGACGACCCCCGCCGCTGCCGCCGACATCACCGCCGAACTGTCCGCGGACGAACTGCGCCTCATCGAATGGATCGAGGGGCAGGCGAAGGAGCGCGGCAACGCCGTCATCACGGTCGCCGGTGACGACGAAGGTGCCGGCTACTGCTTCACCGCCTGTGCGTGGGCGCTGCACCACGTGCCCGAAGCCGTCGTGGTCGGGCTGCCCGACCAGATGGGCCAGGTGCTGCTCGACGCCTACGTCGACCGCGCCGCCAACGGGGAGATCTTCGAGGTCGGCCGGCGCTACGACGACTTCTTCGACGGCGTTCCGGTGGTCCTCGAGCGGGTCGCCAAGGGGCACTACCCCGAGTACTTCGGCACCGCGTTCCTCATCTACCCCGACGGCGACTTCCCGGCGCTGCAGCTGATCGTCGCGACGCCGGAGGGCAAGTTCCCCTGGCACCCGGACGCGCCCGAGGGCTTCGCGCGGTGGCAGCTGGTGCTCACCGAAAGCGGCGACCCCGAAAGCTGGACCCCCGGCGTCGACGGTCCCTAGAACTTCCGCAGGTCGGCGGCCGCTTCCGGATACCGCGACGCCAGGTCTTCCGCCGCGGCGAACTCCACGCAGCCGTCCGTGTACGGCGGTACGACGACGGTCCCGAGCAGGCTCCACGCGCCGCGCGTGACGGTGGCTTGCCACGTCCCGGCGGGCACGACGACCTGCGGGCGTTCCCCGGCCGCGACGTCGGTCCCCAGCACCGGTCGCTCGACCGAGCCGTCCGGGTGCAGCAGCAGCACGGCCGCGGCCGCGCCGGCGTGGTGGGCGTAGACCTCGACCCGGTCGAGGCGGTGCGGCGCGGAGAACTCCGGCGCGACGAGCAGGTAGTAGATCGCCGAGCCGGTTTCGGAGCGCCAGCTCTGCGCCCACCGCCCCCCTTCGACGGGCAGCGGCTGAAGTCCCAGGTGGGTGACGAAATCCGACGGCTCCGGCATGTCACCCATCCTGCCGCAGAGGCGCCCAGTAGCCTGCAAGCTCGAACTGATGTTCGCGGCGGGAGGAATGCGGGTGCGGGTGCTCGGGGTCGACCCCGGTCTGACCAGGTGCGGCCTGGGGGTGGTCGACGGCGGCAAGGGCCGGGCCGTCCGCTGCGTCGCCGTCGACGTCGTGCGGACGCCGGCGGACGCCGATCTGGCGCACCGCCTGCTCGGCATCTCCGACGAGGTCGAGCGGTGGATGGACAAGTACAAGCCGGCCGCGGTGGCGGTCGAGCGCGTCTTCGCCCAGCACAACGTCCGCACCGCGATGGGGACCGCGCAGGCCGGTGGCGTGGTCGCGCTCGCCGCCGCGCGGCGGGGGCTGCCCGTCGTGTTCCACACCCCGAGCGAGGTCAAGGCCGCCGTCAGCGGGTCGGGCCGGGCGGACAAGGCGCAGGTCACCGCCATGGTGATGCGCCTGCTCAACCTCGAAGTCGCGCCGCACCCCGCCGACGCCGCCGACGCGCTCGCGCTCGCCATCTGCCACCTCTGGCGGGAGCCGATGCGGGCCCGGCTCGCCGAGGCCGAAGCCCGCGCGGCCGAGATGGCCCGCACGCACAAGGCCCGCCTCGCCGCCGCGGCGAAACAAGCCAAGAACCCTGGAGCAGCACGATGATCTCGTCGGTACGCGGAGAAGTCCTGTCGGTCGGCCTCGACCACGTCGTGGTCGAGGTCGGCGGGGTCGGCTTCGCCGTGCAGGCCACCCCGGCGACGCTGGCCACCCTGCGCCGCGGCGAAGAAGCCCGGCTGCACACCGCGCTGATCGTGCGCGAGGATTCGCTGACGTTGTTCGGCTTCGCCGACGCCGACGCGCGGGAGCTGTTCGGGCTGCTGCAGACGGTGTCGGGGATCGGACCACGCCTGGCGCTGGCCACCCTCGCCGTGCTCGATCCCGGCAAGCTGCGGGCCGCGCTGGTGGAAGGCAACATCACCGTGCTCACCTCGGTGCCGGGCATCGGCCGCAAGGGCGCCGAACGGCTCACCCTCGAACTGCGCGACAAGGTCACCGCGCTCGGCGGCCCGGGTGACGCGCCCGCCGTCACCGCCCCCGGCGCCCTGCGCGCGGAGGTCGTCGAGGCGCTGGCCGGGCTCGGGTTCCCGGCCAAGCAGGCCGAACAGGCCGTGGACAAGGTCCTCGCCGACGGCGACGGGCACACCACCTCCGGCGTGCTGCGCGCCGCACTGGCCGCCCTCGGCCGGAAGCGGTAGGCGCGGGCATGGAGTACGAAGCCGTGAGCGACGAAGAGGACGACGCCCTCTCGGCGTGGGCCCAGACCGGCGAGGAGAACGTCGAAGGCACCCTGCGGCCCCGCAAGCTCGACGAGTTCGTCGGCCAGCCGCGCGTGCGTGAACAGCTGGAGCTGGTGCTGGAGAGCGCGCGCCGCCGCGGCGTGCCGCCCGACCACGTCCTGCTGTCCGGCCCGCCCGGGCTGGGCAAGACGTCGATGGCGATGATCGTCGCGGCCGAGCTGGGCGCTGCACTCCGGATCACCTCCGGACCGGCCCTGGAACGCGCCGGCGACCTCGCCGCGATGCTGTCCAACCTCGCGCCCGGCGACGTCCTGTTCATCGACGAGATCCACCGGATCGCCCGCCCCGCCGAGGAGATGCTCTACCTGGCGATGGAGGACTTCCGGGTCGACGTCGTGGTCGGCAAGGGCCCGGGCGCCACCAGCATCCCGCTGGAGATCGCGCCGTTCACGCTGGTCGGGGCCACCACCCGGTCCGGTTCGCTGACCGGCCCGCTGCGCGACCGGTTCGGCTTCACCGGCCAGATGGAGTTCTACACCGACGCCGAGCTGGAGCTGATCGTCCGGCGGGCCGCGACGATCCTCGACATCCCGATCGACCGCGACGGTTGCGCCGAGATCGCCGGCCGGTCGCGGGGCACGCCCCGGATCGCGAACCGGCTGCTGCGGCGCGTCCGCGACTACGCCGAAGTCCGCGCCGACGGCACCGTGACCCGCGACATCGCCCGCGCCGCGCTGGCCGTCTACGACGTCGACGAGCTCGGCCTCGACCGGCTCGACCGGGCCGTGCTCACCGCGCTGACCAGGTCCTTCGGTGGCGGGCCGGTGGGCATCTCGACACTGGCGGTGGCCGTGGGGGAGGAGGCGACCACCGTGGAAGAGGTGTGCGAGCCCTACCTCGTGCGCGCCGGTATGCTCGCCCGCACGCCCCGTGGCCGCGTCGCGACCGCGACCGCGTGGGAACACCTCGGCATGGTGCCGCCCGCGGACCTCCCGGGGCGCCCGGACCTGGGCGGGCCGTCACCGTTCGAGCAGGACTGACCGGCCCGTACCGGCGGGTGGGTGCTGGCGTCCGCGCTGGTACCTGGCACACTTGACCGGAGCACATACCCAAGAACCGGACATTTCGGCTGGGCCAGGTGTCCGTTGAACGGAGAATCATGCAAAGTCTATTGCTGCCCCTGCTGCTGGTGCTCGTCCTCGCCGTGCCGCTGGTGATGAGCACCCGTAAGCAGAAGAAGCAGCAGGCGGCGCAGCAGGACCTGCAGAGCAGCCTGGCGCCCGGTGACCGCGTGATGACCACGTCGGGTCTCTACGGCACCGTCGCCGACACCTCGGGTGACAACACGATCGACATCGAGATCGCGCCCGGCGTCGTCACCACCTGGCTGCGGCTGGCGGTCCGCGAGAAGGTCGAGCCGGTCGTCGAGACCGAGGAGGACTCCGTCGACGAGGTGGAGACCTCCACCGAGGAGCCGGCGATCATCGAGTCGACCTCCGGCATCAAGACCGACGAGCCGCCGACCACCGCGCAGGTCGCGCCGCCGCTGGAGCACGGCAAGAAGTAGCCCTCCGCGGCACTCCTGGGCGGGCCGGGAATCCCGACGAAAGTCGGTACGGCCTCGCACGCCGGGCTCACGCAGCACCGAGTAGTGTCTCGGTGCTGCGTGCGTGTCCGCCGTCATACCCGTGCCCGGGAGTGAATTGCACACGGTCGGTGAATGCACACAGTCCCTCCCGGTAACCCTCCGGGCGGGCACCGCAACGTTGGGGTCCACCCCGTCCGAGGAGACCGAAGCACCGTGGCAGCTTCAGCCGGGCATCTCCGCCCGGGACGCTATCTCGCCCTGTTCGCCCTGATCGTGATCGTCTTGTACGCGCTGGTGTTCCTCACCGGCAACCACAAGCCGACCCCGAAACTGGGCATCGACCTGCAGGGCGGTACCCGGGTCACGCTCACCGCCCGCACCCCCGACGGCGGCCAGCCGACCCGTGAGTCCCTGAACCAGGCGCGCCAGATCATCGAACGGCGCGTCAACGGGATCGGCGTCGGCGGCACCGAGGTCCTCCTCGACGGCAACAACGTTGTCATCACCGTCCCCGGTGAGCAGGGTGACCAGGCGAAGAGCCTGGGCAAGACCGCGAAGCTGGGCTTCCGGAAGGTCGTCTCGAGCGCGACGCAGCCGGTCGTGCCGCCGCAGACCCCGCCGCCGGCCACCGGGACGCCGACCCCCGGCGCGCCCAGCTCGGGTGCCCCGGCGCCGTCGGCCTCGGTCGCGCCGCCGTCGGGTGCCCCGTCCTCGGGCGCTCCGACGAGCAAGGCGGCCGGTGGCGGTGCGCCGGGCGCCGCGCCCGCGCAGCAGCAGAGCACCACGCCGGCCCCGCCGAGCAGCAGCACCCCGCCGCCGCCCGCGTCCACCCCCGCGCCGGCCCCCGCCGACGGCTCGGTCGACGCGCAGACCGCGAAGGACATCCAGGCAGCCAAGGCGGTCCGGCAGAACCCGCAGCTGATCGGGGCCGATGGCCAGCCGAACCAGGAGCTCGTCGGCCAGGCGATGGCGGCGCTCTCCTGCGCGCCGAACGCCAAGGACCCCCTCGAGGGCAACGACGACCCGAGGCTGCCGCTGGTGGCCTGCGGTGACCACGACACGTACAAGTACCTGCTGGAGCCGGAGTTCCTGCCGGGCACCGAGATCGCGGACGCGAACTCGACCTACAACTCGCAGAACGGCCAGTGGGTGGTGAACCTCAGCTTCAAGGGCGAGGGCACCAAGATCTGGGGTGACTTCACGTCGAAGAACGTCGGCCAGCAGGCCGCGTTCGTGCTCGACACGCAGGTCGTGTCCGCGCCGAACATCCAGAACGCCATCCTCGACGGCAACACCCAGGTCACCGGCAAGTTCACCCAGGCCGAGGCGAAGGACCTGTCGGACATCCTCAAGTACGGCTCGCTGCCGCTGTCGTTCGCGTCCTCGGACGCGACCACGGTGTCGGCGACCCTCGGCCTGGCGTCCCTGCAGGCCGGCCTGATCGCCGGCGGCATCGGCCTGCTGGTGGTCTTCGTCTACTGCCTGTTCTACTACCGGCTGCTCGGCGTGCTCACCATCCTGTCGCTGGTCCTGTCCGGCGCGCTGATCTTCGCCGTGCTGGTGCTGCTCGGCCGCTGGATCGGCTACACGCTGGACCTCGCGGGCATCGCCGGCTTGATCATCGCCATCGGTATCACGGCGGACTCGTTCGTCATCTACTTCGAACGGCTCAAAGACGAGATCCGGGAGGGCCGGTCGTTCCGGTCCGCGGTGCCGCGCGGCTGGGTCCGCGCCCGGCGCACCATCCTGGCCTCCGACGGCGTGAGCTTCCTGGCCGCGGCCATCCTCTACGTCATCGCGGTCGGCGACGTGCAGGGCTTCGCGTTCACCCTCGGCATGTCCACGGTGCTCGACCTGGTCGTCGTGTACCTGGTGACGCACCCGCTGGTGGCCATCGTGTCCACGTCGAAGTCGTCGTTCCTGTCCAATCCGAGGCACCTGGGCCTCGGCGCCGTGCAGCAACTGGGTTCGCAGCGGAAGAAGACGGCTTCGGTCGGCCGCGCGAACGTGAAGGAGGCCTGACGTGGGGGTCGAAGAACTGGGCAGGGATGCCGAGGGCAACACCAAGGCGGACGCGAAGCCCGGCAAGCGGGAAAGCGTCTTCCACCGGCTCTACGTGGGCACGGGCGCGTTCGACGTCGTCGGCAAGCGCCGGCGCTGGTACATCTTCTTCTCGGCGCTGGTGCTGGTGTGCCTCGCCTCGATGATCTTCCGCGGCTTCAACATCGGCATCGAGTTCGAGGGCGGCACGCAGATCCAGATGCCCGCCAACGGCATCCACGGCGTGATCACCGAGCAGCAGGCGAAGGATTCGTTCCAGAAGGCGCTCGGCCGGCCGGCCGCGGAGGCGCAGAAGGTCGGCACGGGCGACGCGTCGACCATCCAGATCCGCACCGACACGCTGAACGCCGCCGACGTCGCGAAGGTCAAGCAGGGCCTGTTCCAGGACCTCGGCCCGATCGGCAGCAACAAGCAGCCGAGCGTGCAGGCGATCAGCGACAGCGCGGTGAGCGCGTCCTGGGGCGGTGAGATCTCGCAGAAGGCGCTGATCGCGCTCGCGGTGTTCCTCGTCGCGGTGGTCATCTTCCTGGCGATCTACTTCGACCTGCGGATGGCCACGGCCGCGCTGGTCTCGCTGCTGCACGACATCCTGGTCACCGCGGGCGTGTACTCGCTGATCGGCTTCGAGGTCACCCCGGCGACGGTGATCGGTCTGCTGACCATCCTCGGGTTCTCGCTCTACGACACGGTGGTGGTGTTCGACAAGGTCCGCGAGAACACGCGCGGCCTGCTCGGGCTGACCCGCCGCACGTACGCCGAGGCCGCGAACCTCGCGCTGAACCAGACCCTGATGCGGTCGTTCAACACGGCGTTCATCGCGCTGCTGCCGATCCTCGGCCTGCTGGTCGTCGGGTACGTGCTGCTCGGTTCGGGCACGCTGCAGGACCTGGCGCTGGTGCAGCTGACCGGCACCCTGGTCGGCGTGCTGTCGTCGGTCGCGCTGGCCACGCCGCTGCTGGTCGACTTCAAGATGCGCGACCCGAAGTACCGGCAGCAGGCCGAGCGGGTCCAGCAGCGCCGGGCCAGCCAGGAGCGCAAGGCGGCGGCGGGCGAGGACTTCGACGCCTCGGACGACGACGCCCTGGCGAAGGAGCTGCGCAAGGAGAAGGCGTACGCGGCCGCGGCCAGCGTCCCCGCCCGGATCCAGAAGCAGCAGCGCCCGGCCGGCAAGCGGAAGCGCTGACGTGCAGCTCGACGATGCCCTCGCCCTGATCGGCGAGGTGCCGGACTTCCCCGAGCCCGGCGTGCTGTTCCGCGACCTGAGCCCGCTCTTCGCGGACGCGGGTGCGTTCAAAGCGGTGACCGACGCGCTGGCAGGCACCCTCGACGACGACGTCGAGGCGCTTGCCGGCGTGGAGGCCCGCGGGTTCCTCCTTGCCGCGGCCGTCGGGTACGCCCGCGGCCTCGGCGTGGTGCTCATCCGCAAGCCCGGCAAGCTGCCGCAGGTGGCGGGCCGGGTGGACTACGCACTGGAGTACGGCACGGCGACGGTGGAGCTGCCCGCCGGCGTGGTGAAGCCGGGCCAGCGGATCGCGATCCTCGACGACGTCCTGGCCACGGGCGGCACGGTGGCGGCCACCGGCAAGCTCCTGGAGGACGCGGGCGCGGTGGTCGACAGCGTGTCGGTGGTCCTGGAACTGGCCGCCCTGGGCGGCCGCCAGGTGCTGGGCGACCGAAAGGTCCACACCCTGCAGGTCTGCTGATCCCCGCAACCGACGTGCTCAGAGCCGTAACTCACGTGATCGAAGCCGTAACTCACGTGATCAGAGCCGGATCTGACGTGATTGAGGCCGGAACTCGCGAGTTCCGGCCTCAATCACGCGAGTGACGGGCCGGATCACGTGGGTGACGGGTTCCCGCACATCGGGGGGCGGTGAACCTGCTGGTTGCGGCCTCGCCAAGCGCCTGAACGGGCGCACCCGACGGGGCTGCGAGGCGCAACGGCTACCCTGGTGGTCCGAAGGCCGCACGAGCAGCAGGAGGTGCGGGTGAGCCAGGAGCTCGACGCCGCGGTGCCCCCGAAACAGGGCGCCCAGCAGAACGGGCAGGCGGCGGCACAGCCCGCGCCGCCGAAGCCGAACGGCGCGGCGCCGAACCCGTCCGCCACCCGGCGGGTCCGGGCGCGGCTCGCCCGGCGGATCACCGCGCAGCGCGCCGCCCCGGTCAAGCAGGTCCTCGAACCCCTGGCCGTCATCCACCGCGAGCTCCACCCGAACGGCGACCTCGGGCTGCTCCAGCGCGCCTATGACGTCGCCGAGGAGCTGCACCGCAACCAGCGGCGCAAGTCCGGCGACCCGTACATCACCCACCCGCTCGCCGTCGCCACCATCCTCGCCGAGCTGGGCATGGACACCACGACCCTCGTCGCGGCGCTGCTGCACGACACGGTCGAGGACACCGGCTACGCCGTCGAGAGCCTGAAAGCCGACTTCGGAGACAAGGTTGCCGAGCTGGTCGACGGCGTCACGAAGCTGGACAAGGTGCAGCTCGGCTCGTCCGCCGAGGCCGAGACCATCCGCAAGATGGTCATCGCGATGGCCAAGGACCCCCGGGTGCTGGTCATCAAGCTCGCCGACCGGCTGCACAACATGCGCACCATGCGGTTCCTCCCGCCGGAGAAGCAGGCCCGCAAGGCCCGCGAGACCCTCGAGGTGCTCGCGCCGCTGGCCCACCGGCTCGGCATGGCCACGGTCAAGTGGGAGCTGGAAGACCTCGCGTTCGCGATCCTGCAGCCCAAGAAGTACGACGAGATCGTGCGCCTGGTCGCCGACCGCGCCCCTTCGCGCGACATCTACCTGCGGTCGGTGATCACCGACCTGACCAGCAACCTCGTCTCGTCGCGGATCACCGCGAAGGTCGAGGGCCGCCCGAAGCACTATTACTCGATCCACCAGAAGATGATCGTCCGCGGCCGCGACCTGGACGACATCCACGACCTGGTCGGCGTGCGGATCCTGGTCGAGGACGTCCGCGACTGCTACGCGGCGATGGGTGTGGTCCACGCGCTGTGGCAGCCGGTGCCCGGCCGGTTCAAGGACTACATCGCGCAGCCGCGGTTCGGCGTCTACCAGTCACTGCACACCACGGTGATCGGCCCCGACGGCAAGCCGCTCGAGGTGCAGATCCGCACCTACGAGATGCACCGCACCGCCGAGTACGGCATCGCCGCGCACTGGCGGTACAAGGAAACCAAGGGCACCCACACCGGCAACGCGGTGGACGTCGACGAGATGGCGTGGATGCGCCAGCTGCTCGACTGGCAGCGGGAAGCGGCGGACCCGGGTGACTTCCTCGAGTCGCTGCGCTACGAGCTGGCTTCGCGGGAGATCTTCGTGTTCACCCCGAAGGGTGACGTGATCACGCTGCCGGTGGAGTCGACGCCGGTCGACTTCGCCTACGCCGTGCACACCGAGGTCGGGCACCGCTGCATCGGCGCCCGCGTCAACGGCCGCCTGGTCGCGCTGGAACGCAAGCTGGAAAACGGCGAAGTCGTCGAGATCTTCACCTCGAAGGCGGAAACCGCGGGCCCCAGCCGCGACTGGCTGCAGTTCGCCGGTTCGCCGAAGGCCCGCGCCAAGATCCGGCAGTGGTTCGCCAAGGAACGCCGCGACGAGGCGATCGAAGGCGGCAAGGAAGCCATCACCAAGGAGATCCGCAAGGTCGGCCTGCCGATCCAGCGGCTGGTCTCCGCGGAATCGATGGGCGCGGTGGCCACCGAGCTGCGCCACGCCGACATCTCGTCGCTGTACGCGGCGGTCGGGGAGGGCCACACCAGCGCGAAGCACGTCGTGCAGCGGCTGGTGGCGCTGATCGGCGGGGTCGACGCGGCGGAGGAGGAGCTCGCCGAGCGGGCCACCCCGTCGACGGTGACCCGGCGCCGCGGCTCCAACGACGTCGGTGTCGTGGTCAAGGGCGCCGGCGACATCTGGGCCAAGCTCGCCCGTTGCTGCACCCCGGTGCCGGGCGACGAGATCCTCGGCTTCGTCACCCGCGGCGGCGGTGTTTCGGTGCACCGCACCGACTGCACGAACGCCGGTGACCTGCAGTCCCAGCCCGAGCGGCTGGTCGAGGTCGAGTGGGCGCCCTCGGCGTCGTCGGTGTTCCTCGTGGCCATCCAGGTCGAGGCGCTCGACCGGCATCGCCTGCTGTCGGACGTCACCAAGGTGCTGGCCGACGAGAAGGTCAACATCCTGTCGGCATCGGTGACCACGTCCCGCGACCGGGTCGCGGTCAGCCGGTTCTCGTTCGAAATGGGCGACACGAAACACCTCGGCCACGTCCTGAAGGTGGTCCGTGGCGTGGAAGGCGTCTACGACGTCTACCGCGTGACGTCGGCTTCCTGAGGCCGCCACGACCCGTCGACGGCGACCCCCGCGGCCGCGGCGATCCGGTCGCGGGACTCGAGCAGCCGCGCGCGCAGGTCCGGGAGGTCCACGCCGAGCAGGATCCCGTGGCGCTTGACCGCCTTCCCGGCGACGAAGACGCTGTCGACCAGACCGGGGTGACCGGCGCTGACGATGGTCCCGGCCGGATCGCCGACGGGGAAGACCGACGGGTCCTCGGCGTCGAGCAGCACGAGGTCCGCGTCCTTGCCGACGCTGATGCTGCCCGTCCGGGCGCCGCGCCTGCAGGCCGTGGCACCGTCCACAGTGGCGAATGCGAGGACGTCCCGGGTCGTGAGGGCGCCGCGTTCGGCCGCCAGGGCCGTGCGCATGGCGGAGAACATGTCGCCGCCGGCGGACGGGCAGTCGTCGATCGACAGCGACGGCCGGATCCCGGCCGCCAGCGCCCGGCCGGTGATCGGTGGCTCGAAGCCCATCTTCAGCTCGACGTCCGGGCTGACCGACACCGAGCCGCCCACGTCGGCCAGCATGGTCAGCTGGTCGTCGGAGAGGCCGTTGCCGTGCACGACGGTCGTGCGGTCGTCGAGCAGGCCGCGTTCGTGCATTTCCGCGATCGGCCGGTCACCTCGCGGCCAGCCACCGGTGCCGTGGACGTGCACGCTCACCGGCAGCCCCAGTTCCCGGGCCAGCGCGACGTCCGCGGCGGTTTCGTCCATTGTGGACATCACGGGGCCGCGCAGGCCCAATGCCATGTCTTCGTCCGCCAGCTTGGCACGGACCCGCCGGATCTCCGGCCCGATGTCCGGGCCCGCGGCGCCGTAGCAGAAGATCGAGTGGCCGGGCGCGTCACGCAGTGCTTCGATCGCGGCGTCGGCGTTCTCCGGGCGGTCGGCGCGGTGGAACCAGTCGAGCAGGGTCGTGACACCCGAGTTCAGCGCTTCGATCCGGCCGAACAGGTTACCGAGGTACACGTCTTCCGGGAGGTAGTGCGGTCCGAGCGTGCCGTGCGCGGCGACGCGGTACTGGCCGAACGTCCAGTCCGCGCCGAGACCGCGGAACGCCGTCTGCCAGGTGTGCCGGTGGGTGTCCACGAAGCCGGGCATGACGATCTTGCCCGACGCGTCGACGATCTCGGCCCCGGCCGCGTCGATCCCGGGGCCGACCGCGGCGATCCGGCCGTTCTCGATGAGCACGTCACCGCGGAGGAGATCCCCGACCGCCGGATCCGCGCTGACCACCATGCCGCCGCTGATGAGCGTGTTCATGAAGCCCCTTCCCCAAGAGTTGACGTGTCAACTCTACCTTAGACTGTCCGTCATGGCGGACATGAGCCCCGAGGACTGGGCGTTCTGGGACACCTGGATGTGCGCGCAGCGCCTGCTCGTCCGCGAGCTCGACCGGGGCCTGCAACGCGACTGCGGCATCTCGAAGGCCGAGTACAGCGTGCTGGTGACGGTACGGCGCCCGATGCGCGTCGGCGAGCTCGCCGACGCGCTCGGCTGGGAGAAGAGCCGCGTCTCGCACCTGTTGACACGCATGGAGAAGCGCGGGCTCGTGGCACGGACCGAGGACGGCGCGGGTGGGCGGCGCACGAGCATCGAGCTGACCGCGGAAGGTCGCCGCCTCGCCGCCGGCGCGACCCGGGCGCACGCCGGCAACGTCCGCCGGCTGGTCCTCGACGCACTGACACCGGCGCAGGCCGAGGCCATCCGGTCCTGGAGCGAGGAGCTGGTCGAGCGCATCGAGCCGTCCTAGACCAGGGCGGCCGGCGGCGGCACTGCCTGGCCGAGCGCGCCTCGGGTGCCGACTGTCCACAACGGACATCGCGGCCCGGCAGGACGGTGCCGGTATTGCTGCCGGAAATGCGGTGCCGGTTTCCGTGGCTGCATGATACGGTCCGCAAATTGCGGGGGAGGGAGCTGTCCGGCGATCCGGGCCCCCGATCCGAAAGGGGGCAGCATGGCCGACGACACCACGCGCTACCTGTGCGCTGCGTCCTACCTCGATCCCGCCTACAGCAAACGGGCGATCACCGAGTTCCTCGTCGAGCCCACCCGGCCGGTCCCGCCGTCGCCGGGGCTCGACGCGGGCCGCGTGCTCACCGAGGCCGTGCGGGCGCGGGCGCGCCGGAAGAACTACGACGGGCTGCTGGTGGTGCTCATGTCCGTCGTTATCGGGCTGTTGTGGGACAACCCGCTGCTGTACGGCTGGATCGTGCTGTCGCTGGTGCTCGTCGTCGCGCGGGCGGGGAAGGTCGCCTACGGGCCGGGGAAGTCGCTCAACCCGAAGACGCTGATCCTGCTCGCCGTCGCGGTGGTCGTCGCCTGGCTGGTGCTGTCCTATTCGGACGAAATCTTCGACTCGGGGAGCCGGTACTCCTCCCGCTACGCCTACTCCGTCGACTTCGACGACGACGAGTCGTCGGGCGGCGACACCGCCCGGGTGGTCATCGGCATCGTGCTCGCGGTGGTCGTGCTCGTGGTCGTGACGATCGAACGCTGGTCCCTCTGGAACCTGCTGACGACGCGCTTCAAGCGCTTCGCCCGGCAGACCGACAGCGGCGGCAGCCTCACCGGGCTGTTCACCGAAGACTTCCGCGATCAGCTCGCCCGCTACCGGCAGGAGGACGAGTCCGCCGGCGCGCCCGGCGCGCCCCTGGTGGTGTACCGCGGCTACAACCCGTTCGTGGGCGCCGGGTTCCGGCGCGACGCCTGGTCCATGGCGATCCCGCTGGAACGGCTCGAAGACGCCGAAAGCCGGCTGGAGCTCACCACCGAGGCGCTGTACGACGGGGTCCGCGCCGCGATCGCGGACCTCCGCAACGCGAGCGCGCTCTCGCCGGACCACCGGCTCGGCGGGCTGACCGTGACCGACGCGGTGTTCACCCCGGCCGCCGAGCTCGTCGACCACCTGGGGGAGCCGGAAGCCGCCACCTACCTGCCGGACATCGAGTACCCGCCGCACACCCGGCTGACCGCGGCCGACGTCGCCCGGCTCCGGAGCGAGCCGAAGGAATGGGCGCGCTACTACCTGTCCTTCCAGGTGGAGACCTGGGACCGTGACCTCGTGCTCACGACGTTCCTGCACGTCGCCGTGGACGACACGACGTTGTACGTCGAGTGGACGCCGTTCATGCTGCCGCCGATCCGGGCCGGGTACCGCGTGGTCGACAAGATGCGGCCGGACTCGCTGCGCCCGCTCGGGCAGGGACTGCTGGCCTGGCTGGAGATGCCGGCGAGCCTGCCGGGCCGGATCGCGAACCTGGCGTCGTGGATCCGGCAACCGAAGCGGGAGCCCGGTGTCCTCGACCCGGACCGCTACGGCGCCGCGAGCACCCTGCGCGAACTCGCGTCGGTGAACCTGTTCAGCGACTACTTCCAGCTCGTGGACATCGAACGGTACGAAAAGATCATCGAAAGCCGGCTCCTGCCGTCGATCGGCAAGCTCCTCGGCGACGCCGGGTTCTCGACGGCGAAGTTCGAAGAGCAGGCGGCGGTCGTGATCAACAACGACATCACCATCGGCGGCGACAACCGCGCCCCGATCACCCAGACCGGGCTGCGCGGCCCGCGCCCGCGTCGCCCGGGCGCCTGAACAGGACGGAAGCCTGATGGGACACCGCATCACGAACAAGGTCGGCATCGGCCGGGACAACTCCGGCCGGATCACCCAGACCGGCATCGAAGCCGGCGGCGCCGAAACCGCCGTGTCGTCGCTGCTCGAGCTGGTCGAGCGGCTGACCACCGAGGTGCGCGGCCAGGACCTCGCCAAGCAGGAGGTGTTGGAGGACACGCTGACCGACCTGTCGGCCGACCTGCGCGCGGGTGACGAGGCTGAGCCGGCGGTGGTGCGCAGCCGCTGGGAGAAGGTCAAGGGCCTGCTGGGCGGGGTGGCGCAGTTCTCCGAACTGGTCGCCAAGATCTCCGACCAGGTGCAGAAGATCTTCAGCTGAGCTGCGCCGTAGCTCCGACGCCGTGATCACCTGCGCTTAAGCGGTCGCTCCTTAAGTGGCAACCACTTAGTAATAGCCCTTCGTGCCGTCGAGCAGTTCCCGGACGATGTCCGCGTGCCCTGCGTGCCGCCCCGTCTCCTCGATGAGGTGGATCAGCATCCAGCGGAGGTTGGCGCTACCGGCGCGGAAGCCGGGGTGCCGGCCGACGTCGTCCAGGGAGGCCGACGCGACGATCGCGTCGCTGCGGGCGCACTGGGCTTCGTACTCCGCGATGAGCTCGGCGAGAGGGCGGCTTTCGGTGTGCCAATCGGCATCCTCAGCCGACTCGTCGAATGACGGGTTCTGCTTCTCGTCGCCGCCGACGAACAAGACCTCCAGCCAAGTGTGCTCGGTCCAGCGCATGTGCGAGATGAGACCGGCCATCGTCATGGCCGCCGAGGTCGGGATGACCGAGCGGTGAGCGTCGTCGTCGGTCAGCCCCTCGCACTTCCAGCGAAGGATTTGCCGCTGCAGGTCCAACCAGCCGATGAGCGCGGTGCGTTCGTCCGCTTGGAGCGGGGGGCGCGCCAGTTTCGATGCCATGTCGACGCACGCTACCCGGGGCGGTGCAGAGGGGCACCCGGATTTACGGGACAGCCCTCAAAGGAACTTCCGCAGCAGGGCGATCACCGCGTCCGGCCGTTCCATCGACGGCAGGTGCCCGGTGCCGCCGAGTTCGACGAGTTCGGCCCGTGGCAAGGATTCCGCCAGGTGGGCCGACAGCTCGACCAGCCCCGGCGCGTCCGCCGTTCCGATCACCACCAGTGCGGGTGTGGTGATGTCGGCGGGCCGGTGGCGGGTGTCCGGGATCCGCTCCGTCCATTGTGGAGCGGTCCAGTCGTGCCGGTACACCTGCTCGCACATTTCCCGGACCAGCGCGACCATCCCGGCCGGCAGCACGGAGACCTCGCGCCCCGGACCCGCCACCAGGTACCGGATGTTGGCCTCCGCCATGGCCCGCACATCCGCCGGGTCGACGTCGCCTTCCCGGGCGCGGTAGCGGGCGAGCCGGTCGGCGGGCACGGCCGCGGCGCCCAGCTCCGCCAGCATGTGATCGGGCCACGTGTGCCCGGTGAGGCCGGAGCCGAGCAGCACCAGCCGGGTGATCCGCTCCGGCGCGGCGAGCGCGGCGTCCAGTGCGCACGCCCCGCCCATCGACGCCCCGACCAGCGCGGCCTGCTCGATCCCCCGGGCATCGAGCAGGGCCAGCAGGTCCTCGTAGTGGGCGTGTTCGCCGGATTCGCCGCCGGTTTCGCCGAAACCGCGGCGATCGTAGCGGATCACCCGGTGGCCGGCGGCGAGCTCGGTGAACTGCGCGTCCCACATCCGGCGGTCACCGATCGCGGCGTGCAGCAGGACGACCGCGGGCCCCTCGCCCGCCTCGTCGTACCCGAACGCGGTCCCGTTCACTTCGAACGTCGCCATGGCCCCAAGCTAGCGACCCGACCGCGTCACACCGCCGGTTTCGCTGAGGGCGAGAACTCCGCCTTCCTCCCCACCACCGCCCTCAACGGAGGCGCTTCGCGCCGCTGTTACATTCCCGGTTCATGACCGACGGATTCGACCTGACCCGCGACGGCGAGGTGGCGCGCCTGACGCTGACCCGGCCAGAGAAGATGAACGCCATCACCTACGGCATGTGGTCGGCGATCCCGGACGTCGTGGCCGAGGTGGAGGCCGATCCGGCGCTGAAGGTGCTGGTGATCGCCGGTGCCGGCCGGAACTTCTCCGCGGGCGCCGACATCAGCGAGTTCGGGGAGCTGCGCACCACGGCGGAAGGCGCGGCGAGCTACGACAAGGCCGTCGAGGGCGCGGTCGCCGCCCTCACCGCGCTGCGGAAGCCGTCGGTGGCGATGATCCAGGGCAACTGCATCGGCGGCGGCTGCCAGATCTCGGTCGCCTGCGACTTCCGGTTCGCCGCCGAGGACGCGCGGTTCGGCATCACCCCCGCGAAGCTCGGCATCGTCTACCACTTCGACTCGACGCGCCAGCTCGTGTCGCTCGTCGGCCCCGCCCACGCCAAGTACTTCCTCTTGTCCGGCGAGCTGATCACCGCCGGTCGCGCCCGCGAGATCGGCCTGCTCAACGACGTCTTCCCGGCCGGAGACCTCGAATCCGCGACGCTGGCGTTCGTCGCGACGCTGTGCGCGCGCTCCCAGGCGTCGATCCGCGGGATGAACCGGATCATCGAGAAGATCGTCGCCGGGCAGGAAACCCCGGACGCCGAGGTGGCGGAGATCCGCTCCGAAGCGCTGCACGGTGAGGACTACGCCGAGGGCGTCGCCGCGTTCCTGGAGCGGCGCCCGCCGCGCTTCACCTTCCGCTGACCGGCCCTCAGGCGTCGAGGTATGTGCGGAAGTGCTCGGCGACGACGTCGGTGACCCCGGCGGGATCGAGCTTGCCGTCGATCTCGATGACGCGGATGCCCAGGTCCCGTGCCGCCCGGACGGCGTGCGTGGCGAGCATCCGGTCACGCGTCAGCCGGGTGCGCTGCACGGGGATCGCGGGTTCGTCCGGCCGGTGCCGGAGCTGGTGCTGGCGGAACAGCTCGGTCGGCACCAGCACCACCATCCGGCCGGGTGAGTCCACGAGCGGGGCGACGAGCTCCGGCCGCAGCCCCCGGCCTTCGGCGACGATGGGGCGCGGCGAGGTCAGCGCGCGCAGCTCCTCGAGGGCGCTGCGGAAGCGGTGCCCGAACTCGGCCATCATCGCGGTCAGCTGGTCGCCTGCCGGGAGGTCGTCCGGCAGCGGGGTGCCGGGCCGGGCCCGGTCGTCGTGGTGGTAGGTCGTCAGGCCGTGCCGCTCGGCCAGCAGCCGCGCGACGGTGGACTTCCCGGTCCAGGGGGCGCCGCCGATCCACAGCGTCTTCTGGAGGGTGCCGAACGGATCCCAGGTCATGAGACGACTATTGCGGGACCGGTGGCCCGATGGCCAGTGTTCCGGCGCCGGTTGATCCGTTCAGCGCAGGGTGATCCCGCGCGCACGCCGCGAGGTCACGACCCCGCACCGCTTTCGTCGACTACGAGCACGGTGGAGCTGTCCGCGAAATCCGGTTCCCGGCCGATCCGGAACCGCACCTGCGAGCCCGGCCGGACCGCGGCGATCACCTGGGTTTCGGCGGTGTCGAGGACGATGATCGCGTGCTCGGCCGTGATCGGCTCCGGGCGCAGCACGACGTCCGGACGCGGTTCGGGAACCACGATCGGGAGCGGCAGAGTGCCGCTGACCGAGCCGGAGCCGTCGTCGTCCTCCTCGCGCGCGGGCGGTGGTTCGAACGGCGGCGGGGGAAGCAGCTGCGGGCGGCGGCGCCACCAGAGCCCGGCGAGCAGGCCGGTCAGCAGGCCGCCCGAGCCGCTGACGGCCGAAGCCAGGCCGACGCCGAGACCGGACGTCTCTTCGGCGGCAGCCGCCTTGGCCGCGGGCGGTGGCGCGGCCGCGGGCGTGGGCGCAGGCGGTGGCGCCGCCGGCAGCGGGCCGAACTGCACGGCCGGGTCCTGGGTGGCGTCCTCGGGCAGCTGGAGCACCTGACCGGGCTCGATCGCCGTGGGGTCGGTGAACGGCGTGCCGTCCGGCCGCAGCCTGCCCTGGTTGAGCTGGAAGATCTCGGGGAAACGCCGTCCGTCCCCGAGCGCGCGTTCGGCGATCTTGAACAGCGTGATGTCGGCCGGGTTGTCGGCGTGCGGCACGATGAAGTACTTGACCGGCGGCGGCGGGCCGGCCTGCGCGATCGCCGGGCCGCCGGCGAGCACGGCGAAGAGGACACCGGCGCAGCCGGCCTGACCGGCTCGCCCGAGGACGCGGCGCACCGCGGCAGTCCGGTTCTCGACCATCGTCGGCACCTCTCCCCGGCGACCCCGGCGGGTCTGGCGGTGTTGCCCCTTACACGGGGCCGGCGCGGACGCGGTTCAGATCTTGTTCCCCGGGCGCACGAAACCGCCCTCCCCGGATGTCACGATGATGTCCGGGAAGGGCGGTTGCGAGCCGTGCTACTGGACGGTGACGCCCGTGAACTTCACCTGCTTGGTCGGCGCTCCGGTGCCGTCCTGCGGGTTCGGGTTGGCGATGCCCGCCTTCGCGACCGCGTCGAGCACCTTCAGGCCGTCGTCGCTGATGCTGCCGAACACCGAGTAGTCCGCCGGGAGGCCGTCTGCGCTGCCGTAGACCATGAAGAACTGGCTGCCGCCGGAGTTCGGGGCCTGCGTCTTCGCCATGGCGAGGATGCCGCGGCCGTACTTGATCTCCGGGAACGCCTCGTCCGGCATCGTGTAGCCGGGGCCGCCCTGACCGTCGGCCGTCGGGTCGCCGGTCGCCGACGGGTCACCGCACTGCAGCATCTGCAGGCCCTCGGTGCCGAGCCGGTGGCACATGGTGCCGTCGTAGAAGTTCTGCTTGGCGAGGCTGATGAAGCTCTGCACCGCGCAGGGCGCGAGCGCCCGGTCGAGAGTCAGCGGGATGTCGCCCGCGGTGCTCTTGAGCGTCACGTTCACCGTGCCGGTCGACGGGACGTTCTTGCCGTCGGGCACGTTCACCTTCTTCGGCGCCTTGCCCGTCGCGTCGGCCTTGAAGTCGCACGTCGTCGGGTTCGGCAGCGGCTTCGCCCGCTTCGGCAGCGCGGTGCGCTGCGTCGGGATCTGCAGGTCGGTCGGCGGCGGGGCGGCCGAGGACGACGAGGCCGCGGCGTTGGTGGTGTCGCCGCTGTTGGCGCTCACGATCCACACCACGATGCCGGCGGCGACGAGGACGGCGACACCGACCACGCCGGCCCCGATCATCCGGCCTCGCTTCTGCTGCTCCAATCGGCGCTCGAGCTGCCTCTCGAGCTTGCGCTTCGCAGCTTCGCGGCGCTGCTGGTTGGTCGCCACCCCGTACCCTCCAGGTTTCCGCTCGTGTCACACGTCTGAGGTAGCGGCAGTGTATGGGCACAGCCTGTGAGGACCATGTACAGGGCCCGCTAGTCTCAACCCGATCGTGATCGGCGCCATCCGGCGCGGAAGTCCGGGGAGGCGTTCGGTGCTGGTCGTCGGGTTCGGCAGCGGCCCGCTGCAGGCCAACTGCTACCTGCTGGCGCAGGTCGCGGGCGGGCCGTGCGTGGTCGTCGATCCGGGGGAGGAAGTGGCTTCGCCGCTGGCCGCCGCGCTGGCGGAGCACCGCCTGGTCCCGGCCGCGCTGCTGGCCACCCACGGGCACCCGGACCACGTCGCTTCGGCGGCCTCGCTGTCGGCCGAACACGGCGTCCCGGTGCACCTGCACCCCGCCGACGCGGCGCTGTTCGACGGCGACAGCGTGCCGCTCGAGCCGGGCACCTACGCCGGTCTGGACGTCGACGTCCGGCACGTGCCCGGCCACACCCCGGGATCGGTGGTCCTCGCCTTGCGGACGGCCGAGGGCGGCCGGCTCGCGCTGACCGGCGACACGCTGTTCGCCGGGTCCGTCGGCCGCGGCGACGTCGCGGAAGCGGTGCGGGGCCTGCTGGCGGAGTTTCCGGACGACACGGTGGTGCTGCCGGGCCACGGCCCGGCGACGACGATCGGCCGGGAACGCGCGGGCAACCCGTTCCTCGCCGGGACGGGGGCGTGAGCATGGCGCAGGAGCCGACCGAGCGGCTGGCACTGTTCGAAGAAGACCCCCGCGGCCGCCGCCGCCGCGGGATCTCGGGCCTGATCGGCGTGGTGATCGTGGCCGCGGCGTTCGGCGGGATCGCCGGCCTGATCGGCGGCACGGTGGCCGGCCTGGTCGTCGCGCTGGTGATCGCCCTGCCGCTGCTGTATGTGATGGCGGTCAGCATCCGGCGCCGCGTGTGGCTGGAGGGCTCGACGCTGCTCGTGCGCACGTGGGGGCTGCGCCGCGTCGACCTGGCGACCGCGACCCGCCTCGACCTCGTCGTCGGTGACGTCCGAGGCAGCCGCACGGTGAGCCTGCTGGTCAACGCCGGGCAGCGGGGGAAGGTGGCGAAGGTCGACCTCGCGGTGTTCTCCGGCACCGGCGGGCGCGAGCTCGGCATCATGCAGCTGCGGAAGCTCGCGAACGCGTTGATGAACAACACCGAGGCGAACGGCCTGGTGTTCGGCGAGCTGCTGGTCGCCGAGCTGAAGGCGGAGGCGCGGGGCTCCGGCGTCGCGGAACGCCCGCTCTACCGGCTGGCGTCGGTGGCGCCGTCGGGCAAGTACGTGCAGCGCTTCGCGATGGAGGCCGTCAGCCGGTTCGTGGCGACGCTGGACTGAGTCAGGCCGTGACGGCTTTCCCGGCTTTCGCGGGGCTGAGGTGCCCGGCCGGCTCGCGGGAGGCGATCAGGGCGGCCAGGACGGTGGTCACCGGGACGGCCGCGACGATGCCGACGCTGCCGGCGAGCGTGCGGATGATCTCCTGCGCGATGTCCTCGCTGCCGAGCAGCGCGCCGAGCCCGACCCCGGAGATCGACGAGTACAGCAGCACCGGCAGCGCGGCTCCGGCGTAGGCCATCACGAGGGTGTTGACCGCCGAACCGACGTGGTCGCGGCCGATCCGCAGCCCCGAGCTGTACAGCTCGCGCCAGGTCAGGTCCGGGTTGGCGCGGCGGAGCTCCCAGACCGCGCTGGTCTGGGTGACGGTGACGTCGTCGAGCACGCCGAGGGCACCGATCACGACGCCGGCGAGCAGCAGCCCGCGCGCGTCGATGCCGTGGCCGAGCGAGCCGATCAGCGTCGACGTGCTGTCGTCGAGCCCGGTCAGCGAGGCCGCGGCGGAGAAGATCGCGGACAGGACGCCGATGAGGGCGAGGCTGACGAGCGTGCCGAGCACGGCCGCGGACGTTCTCGCGGACAGCCCGTGGGTCAGGTACAACGCGATGAACATGATCGCGCCCGCGCCCGCGATGGCCACGACCAGCGGGTTTTCTCCGGCGAGGATGGCCGGGAGGATGAACAGCGCGATGACGACGAAGGACAGTCCGAGCGCGACGAGCGCGGCGATGCCCTGCCAGCGCCCGAGCACGAGCACCGCGACGGCGAAGAGCGCGGCCAGCACCAGCAGCGGGGTGCCGCGCTGGAAGTCGACCAGCTGGAAGCTCGCCGGATCGGCGGCGTTCCCGCCGTTGTAGGCCATGACGACGGCGTCACCGGCGGCGAAGCGCGGGGTGCTGGGCTCGATCGGCACGGTCAGCCGCAGCGGTTTCCCGCCGGCGGGGCCGTCGGTCATGGTGAGCTGGACGGTCAGGCACGGCTTCGCGTTCGGATCCGTCTGGTCGCCGACCTGCACCTGCCCCTGCGCGAGGCACGGCCCGGTGGTGGTGGCGTCGACGGCGGCGTGCACCGGCGTGCCCTGCGGAACGACGCTCGTCGGCGCCGGCTTTCCCCAGGGGTACAGCACGATCATCCCGGCGACGGTGGCGACCGCGAGGGGGGCGAGCAGCCAGATCAGCAGCAGCCGCACGCGGCGTGACGCCGGGGCGGCGGGTCCGTGCCCGTGGCCGTGGCCATGTCCGTGTCCGGTGGGCGCGGCCTCGGCCTTGGGGGATCCCGCCTTGGGGGCTTCCGCGGTGGCCGGGCGTCGCGGCCGGGCGCCGGGCTCGGGAACCCGCTGCGGCCCGGTGTCGCCCCGGCGAGCGGCGCGCTGGGTTCCGGTGTCCGCCCGGTCGGCCGCCGTGACCCGCTGGGCGCCGGTGTCGGTCCGGCGGCGGGCGGGGTCGGCCGGCGTCCGGCGGACGGGTTTCCGGGACGTACCCGGCGTTCCGGACGTCCCGTGGCCCGGCGAAAGGGACACCTCGTCCGTGATCCGGCGGATCGGGCCGGTTTCGTCATCGTCGAGGTCAGGGCGGTCCACCCGCACATCCTGACAGCGGGATTCCGCACTCCGCGCGAGGGGCCGCCGACGGCCCGGTTCGTCCCGATGCGCCGGGTCGTCCAGCCAGGTTCGCGGACCTGGACAAACGACACGGGTCAGCCGTAGGCCTGGCGGACGTGGACGCGGCGGTAGGCCGACGGCGGGGTGTCGAAGTGGTCGAGGAAGGCCTGGCGGAGCGTCTCCGTCGAGCCGAAGCCGCAGTGGCGGGCGATCGTGGCCAGCGGGAGGTCGGTGCCGGACAGCAGCCGGGCCGCGTGCTCGGTGCGGATCGTGCGGACGTAGCGGCCGGGGGTCGTGCCGAGGTGGGCGTCGAACAGGCGGGTCAGCTGGCGGGTGCTGATGCCCGCGCGGGCCGCGAGCGCCGGGGTGCCGAGGTCGGCGTCGAGGTGCTCGGTGATGTACGCGGTGAGGTCGCGGACCTCGCGGTGCTCCGGTGGCGGGCCGGCGAGGAAGAGGCTCACCTGGGCCTGGTTCCCCGGCCGCTGCAGGTAGGTGACGAGCGCGCGGGCGGCCTCGCGCGCCAGTGACGGGCCGTGGTCGGCCTCCACCAGCGACAGCGTCAGGTCGAGTCCGCTCGTCACGCCCGCCGCCGTGTAGACGTTGCCGTGCCGGATGTACAGCGGGACCGGGTCCACCGTCACCGACGGGTAGTCCCTGGCCAGCCGCGCGGCGTACCGCCAGTGCGTCGTCGCGCGGCGGCCGTTGAGGAGCCCGGCCGCCGCGAGGACCTCCGCGCCCGTGCACACCGACGCGACCCGGCGGCTGGTCCGCGCGAGCCGCCGGACGTGGGCCAGGACGCGCTCGTCGGCCGCCGCGGCCGTGCTGCCCCAGCCGCCGGCGACGACCAGCGTGTCGAGCTCGCCGGCGACCTGGTCGAGCCGCAGGTGCGGCTGCATCGTCAGCCCGGAGCTCGTGCGGATGGCGTGACCGTCGACCGAAGCGAGCCGGAGTTCGTACGGCGGCCGCGCGCCGAGCCGGTTCGCGGCATCGAACACATCGGCGGGACAGGCGATGTCCAGCAGCTCGGCGTCGGCGTAACCGACGATCGTTACCCGTCTGGGTGAGCCTGGCATGATCGGACGCTAGCAGCCGGACCGGCGCTGGGACGTGGTTCGCAGGAATCCGGCCATCCGCGCCACCCGGGGTACGGCCGTCCCGCCACGGTGGACGGCATGACCGTTGAGCAGAAGACCGACGAGCGGAAAACCATCGCCTTCGTCGTGTACCCCGGCCTCACACCCCTCGACCTGGTCGGCCCGCTGCAGGTGCTGAGCGCCTTGGCGCAGCTGGATCCGAGCTACCGGACCGTCGTGGTCGGGGCCACGAAGGACACCGTCGGCACCGACACGCCGCTGCGGATCGCGCCGAGCCACACGTTCGGCGAGGTGCCGTCCCCCTTCGCGGTGCTGGTGCCCGGCGGCACGGTGCCGACGCTGCACGCCATGGCGGACGAGCAGCTCCTCGGCTGGCTGCGCACCGCGGCCGAGGGCGCCGAGCTGGTCACGTCGGTCTGCACCGGCTCGCTCATCCTCGGCGCGGCCGGGCTGCTCGAAGGCAGGCAGGCGACGACGCACTGGATGTTCCGCGACCTCCTGACCGGCCTCGGAGCGACGCCGGTCGCGCGGCGGTGGGTCGAAGACGGCCCGGTGATCACCGCGGCGGGCGTCTCGGCGGGCATCGACCTGGCCCTGCACCTGGTGGAACGGCTGGCCGGACGGCAGCTGGCGACGAACATCCAGTTCGCCGTCGAATACGACCCGGAGCCCCCGCAGGGCAGGCTGGACTGGGCGAATCCGCCGCACGGCGACCTGAAGCCGCTGCGCGAGCGCACGTTGCGCGCGGGGCTGGCGGGGAACCCGGCGCTGCTGGCGAAGCTGCTCGCGCACGCCTGAGCGAACGACGTCGGCCATCCGGGTGAGCGGGCTTCCCCCGGCGCGTAGGACGGTTAGATTCAGCTCACTCGATCAGGTGATCTCGCGGGTGGGGTGTTGTAGCCGTGCGGTTCCAGGTCCTCGGCCCGTTGACGGCCACCGTCGCGCTGCCGTCCGCGGCCCAGCCGCGCCGGCTGCTCGCCGTCCTCCTCGCGCGCTCCGGCCGGTTCGTCGGCCGCGACACCCTGATCGACGAGCTGTGGCCGGACGGCGCGCCGTCGAGTGCCGCGGCGATCGTGCAGGTGACCGTGTCGAAACTGCGCAAGACGCTCTCGCCCGGCCTCGGGGCCGCCGAGGCCGGGCAGCGGCTGCGGTCCGGGCCACGGGGCTACGCGCTGGCCGTCGAGCCGGGGGAGCTGGACGCGGACGACTTCCTGGCGCTGCTGGCGGCGGGCGCCGACGACCGGGCGCAGCGCCGCCGCGCCCTCGAGCGGGCCCTGGCGTGCTGGCGGGGCGACGCCTTCGCCGACGTCGCGGGCGGCCCGCTGCTGGAGGCGCACAAGCTGTGGCTGGAGGACCGGCGGTCGGCGGCGCTGCTGCAGCTGGTCGAGCTGGAGCTCGCCGACGGCGACGGCCGGTCCGTGGTCGAGCGGCTCGATCCGGTGGTCGCGGCACGCCCCGCCGACGAGCGGTTCGCCGCCCGGCTCGCCGCCGCGCTCGGTGCCGTCGGCCGCCGGGATTCGGCCTTGGAGGTGCTCCGCCGGACCCGGCGGGCACTGTGGGACGAGGCGGGCGTGCGGCCGGGGGCCGACCTCGTCGCCGTGTACCGCCGGATCGCCGGCACGGAGTGGACGACGCCGGGGCCGCCAGCCCAGCTCCCACCCGCGGTGCCCGACTTCACCGGGCGCGCGGCCGAGCTCGCCGACGTCGCCCGGGCGCTGCGGGGCCCGGCGCCGGTCGTGCTCCACGGCGCCGCGGGGGCGGGCAAGTCCGCGCTGGCGGTCCAGGCCGCCTGGCGGGCCCGTCGCCGGTTCCCCGACGGCCAGCTGACCGCTTCGCTGCGCGCCCCGGACGGGACACCGGCCGAGCCGGCGACCGTGCTGACCGGGTTCCTGCGCCGGCTCGGCGCGACGCCCGCGGAGCTGGCCGACCGCGCCGGGCTGACCGGGCTGTGGCACGGCTACACCGCCGATCGGCGGCTGCTGGTGCTGCTCGAAGACGCCGCGTCCGAAGCCCAGGTGCGTGCCCTGCTGCCGAGCGGGCCCGGCTGCGCCACGCTGGTCACCGCGCGCCGGGAGCTGCCGGGACTGTGCGGGGCACGGCCGATCCCGGTGCCCGCACTGTCCACCGAGGACGCTTGGGCGTTGCTGGCGGCCATCGCGGGGGAGGGGCGGCTGCGGGAGGAACCCGAAGCGGCGCAACGGCTTCTCGTGCACTGCGCCGGTCTCGCGCTCGCCGTCCGGATCGCCGGCGTGAAGCTCGCGACGCGGCCGAACCAGCGCGTCGACGGACTCGCCGCCCGGCTCGCCGACGACCGCCGCCGGCTGGACGAGCTGACCGCCGGCGACCTCGGCGTCCGCGCCGCCGTGACCTCGGCGCTGCGGGAGCGGTCCGCCGCCGAGGTGTCCCTGCTGCGGCTGCTCGCCGCCTTCGGCGTCCCGGTCCCGGACTGGTGCGCCGCGGCGCTGCTCGACCGGCCACCGGCCGAGGCCCGCGACCGGCTCGACGCGCTGGCCGCCGCCCACCTGCTGGACCAGACCGGGTCGCGGTGGTCGGTGCCGCCGTTCGTGCGGCTGGTGCTGGCCGAGGACCCGGCGCCCGCCGATCGGGCCGCGCTGCGCCGGGCCTGCGAAGCGACGCTGGCCCTCGCCGAACACGCCCGGGGCCGGCCTGCCCCCGGGCCGCCCCACCCGGATCCGGTGCTCGTTCGGCGGATCGCGGCCGACCCGGCGGCCTGGACGGCCGAGGAGACCGGCCACCTGGCCGCCGCCGTGCAGCTGGCGAGCGCGCACGGCTGGCACGAGCTGACCGAACGGCTCGCGGACGCCTGCACCGCGCTGGCGGGCACCCCGTGGCTCGGCCACACCGCCCGCGCCGTCTCGGTGCTCGGGCTGGCCGCGGCCCGCCGCCGCCGGGATCCGCGCGCGGAGGCCGAGAAGCTCCACCAACTCGGTGCGGTGCACTGGCAGAACGGCCACTGGCGCCGGGCGCGGAACTACTTCGTCATGGCCGAGCACCGTTACCGCGCGCTGGACGACCCGCAGGGCACCGGCGCGGTGCTGGCCGCGCTCGCCGACGTCCACCTCGACAGCGGTGATCCGCGGGCGGCCGAAGCGGAGCTGCGGGAAGCGCTCGGTCTGCTGCGCGACTGCGGGGACCGCCGCGGGCAGGCGGCCGCGGCGGCGCAACTCGGCTCACTCGCCGAGGACGTCGGCGACGTGCGCGGCGCGGTCGAGAGCTTCGAGGTGAGCATCCTGCTCGCCCGGGAATGCGACGACGGCCGCTGGCACGACCAGGCCGCGAAGCGCTACGCCGACGTCCTGCGCCGCCACGGTGGCCACGACCAGGCGGCCGACCTGCTCACCGGCGCACTCGGCGGGGCCGTCCGCACCCGCGAGCGGCACTGGGAGGCCCACGTCCTGCGCAGCCTCGGCGACCTGCACACCGACGCCGGGGAACTCGCCGACGGACAGCGCTGCCTGACGCGGTCGCTGGCGCTGTTCGAGCAGATCGGGCACCGGCACGCCGCCGCCTACACCCACCGCAGCCTCGCCGAAGCCCGCCGCCGCGCGGGCGACCCGGCCGACGCCCGGCGGCACCTGCTGCTCGCGTTGGACGTGTTCCGCGAGCTGCGCGACCGCCGCGGCGCCGGGTACGCCCTGCTCAGCCTCGGGCGGACGCAGGCCGAAGACGGCGCCGCCGTCGAGGCGGCCCGGCTGCTGCACACCGCGGCCGGCTTGTTCCGGGAGCTCGGGTTCCCGCTGTGGGAACTGCGGGCGCTGCGCGAAATCAACGCCGTCACCAGCGAATCCCCGGACCGGGACCGGACCCGTGAAGTCTTGACGAAGATCAGGACCTGAGCGGCGCCCGGCCCGGCGCCCGCCCACGGCGTTTGGCGAAGTTATGGCCGTCCCGATTTGGCTCACCGGCGTTCGGATCGTCACAGGCGAGGAGGCAAGTCATGCCGGGACAACGGATGCTGGCGCGGGTGGCACTGGGGCTGGCCGCATCCGCCGCGACGGCGGTGTTCGCCACCATCGGCACCGCGTCGGCGAGCGTCGAGGTCACCAAGCTCACCCAGGCGCAGGCCGCGTCGCAGCTGTCGGCGGCGGGGGTGACGCACTCGTCGAGCGGCGGCTGCACCAACCGGAACGTCTCGACCTGCACGTCCTACGAGCAGATCAACCAGAGCACGGTCAGCGGGGTCATCACGCTGAAGCGGGCCAGCGGCTGCGCCGTCAACATCACCGGGGGCACCGAGACCGGGCACGCGTCCGGCACCTACAGCCACTGGAACGGCTACAAGGTGGACGTCGCGCACAACAGCTGCATCGACGCCTACATCAAGAACAGCTTCGGCTACATCGGCCTGCGCGGCGACGGCTACCCGCAGTGGAAGGCGGCGTCCGGCAACCTGTACTGCGACGAGGGCAACCACTGGGACATCACGTACTACACCTGCGGCTGTTGACCTGCGGGTTTTCACGGTTTCCGGGCTGATCCGGCGGTAGCGGACCGGCGTCATCCAGCGGCTTCCCGTAGGGCTGTGCCCCACGCTCTGCCCCACGGGAAGCACCGCCCTCGACCGCGCGGAGGGTGGTGTTGTTCTCGAACTCGTCCTGGCTCCCCGGACAGAACACCTAGCCGGTCCCCGCGGCGCGGCCGGCGCGACGGGACAGCTCCGCGAACGCCGCACGCAGCTCCGGCGGGGCGACCACCTCGATCTCGGTGCCGAAGCGGGCCAGCGCCGCCGCGAGGGCGGCCCAGGACCAGGACCCCGTCGTCAGCCTGGTCCGGGTGGCGCCGAGTTCCTCGACGACACCGTCGCCGGCGAACGGCGCCACCTCCGCCGCGGGCAGGTCGAGGATCACCTCACCGCGGCAGGGCCAGGCGTCCGCGCTCTCGGAGCCCTTGAACCGGGCCGCCAGGAAGGCGGCCACGTCGCCACCCGGCACTTCACGGGGAACGAACCGTGGCCCGGTCGGGACCCGCGGTGTCATCCGGTCGGCACGGTAAGTCCGCCAGCCGTCGCGGTCGGGGTCCCAGCCGATGACGTACCAGCGCCCGGCCCGCACCACGAGGTGGTGGGGCTGCACCCGGCGGGGCGGGCGCGGCTCGGCGTCCTCGGGACGCCCCGGCGAGCGGTAGTCGAACCGCAGCTCCTCCCCGGCGCGGACCGCGGCGCTCAGCGTGAGCAGGACACCGGTGTCGACCTGCGGATCGGCGCCGCGCCCGGCCGCGCTGATTTCGATGGCATCGACGCGCTGCCGCAACCGTGACGGCAACACCTGCCGCACAGTGGCCAGGGCCCGCGCGGCCGCCTCCTCGATGCCCGCCCCCGTCCCGACGGCGATCCGCAGCGCCACGGCCAGCGCGACCGCCTGCTCCTCGTCGAACAGCAGTGGCGGCAGCTGACTGCCCGCTTCGAGCCGGTAGCCGCCGTCGGGGCCCTTGACCGCCTGCACCGGGTAACCCAGCTCGCGCAGCCGGTCGACGTCGCGGCGCACCGTCCGCTCGCTGACGCCCAGCCGCTCGGCGAGCAGGCCGCCCGGCCAGTCACGGCGCGCCTGCAGCATCGACAGCAGTGACAGCAGCCGGCTGGAGGTCGTCGTCGAGGAGGCGATCGGCATGTCTTCACCCTGCCACAAGTAGCGGACGTTCCCTGACCGGTACTGCTGCCATCGTGGTTCTTGTCGCCGGAAGCCTCCGGCGACAAGAACCACTCGTGAAGGACCGGAACACCATGTCGCTCAACGCTGTCGCCCACCTGAACTTCCACGGCCAGGCCCGCGAAGCCCTGGAGTTCTACCAGTCGGTGTTCGGCGGGCAGCTCACCCTCGCCACCTACGCCGACTTCGGGATGCCCGCCGAACTGCCCGGCGCCACGAACGTCGTGTTCGGCCAGGTCGTCGCCGACAACGGCTTCCGGATCATGGCCTACGACGTGCCCGGCGAGCACGCACCGGCGGCCCCGGGCGCGCCCAGCACGCGTCGCGAAAACGGCACCACGATCACCAAAGAACAGTTCTTCCTCTCCGTGCGCGGCGAGAGCATCGACGAGGTCACCCCCGTGTGGGAGGGCCTCGCCACCGGGGCGACCGTGATCGAGGCGTTCGGCCCCGTCCAGTGGGCGCCCGCCTTCGGGATGCTCGCCGACCGCTTCGGCGTCACCTGGATCGTCGACGTCGCGGCCGAGTACGCCCAGGCCTGACCTTCCCCGCGAGGAGTGCGGCCGGTCCCGGCCGCACTCCTCCACCGCACAGGAGAAACCTCCATGCAGACCCGCCCGCTCGGCCGGACCGGCATCCAGGTCAGCGCCTACGCCCTGGGCACGATGATGTTCGGGCCGTACGGCAACCCCGATCCCGGCGACTGCGTGCGCATCGTCCACCGCGCCCTCGACGCCGGCATCAACGTCATCGACACCGCCGACGTCTACGGCGGCGACGGCGAATCCGAGAAGATCGTCGGGAAAGCCCTGCGCGGCCGCCGCGACGACGTCGTCCTGGCCACGAAGTTCAGCGGCCCGATGGGATCCGGCCCCAACCAGCGCGGCGGTTCCCGCCGGTGGATCGTTTCCGCCGTCGAAGGATCGCTGCGCCGCCTGGGCGTCGACCACATCGACCTCTACCAGGCCCACCACCCTGAACCCGGCACCGACGTCGAGGAAACCCTCGGCGCGCTGACCGACCTGCTGCGCGCGGGCAAGGTACGCGCGATCGGCCACTCCAACCTGCCGGCATCGGACATCGTCGAAGCCCAGTGGGTGGCCGAACAGCGCGGGTTGGCCCGCTTCCGCTCCGAGCAGCCGCACTACTCGATCCTCAACCGCGGGATCGAACGCGAGATCCTGCCGGTCTGCGAGCGCCACGGGCTGGGCGTCCTGGTGTGGAGCCCGCTGGCGATGGGCTTGCTCGCCGGTCGCCTCCGCAAGGGCAGCGCGGAAACGGCGTCGGCCGGCCGCCTGCACTGGGCGCGGCAGCACATGACCGACGAACGCAAGCACGACGCCGTCGAAGCACTCGCCCAGCTCGCCGAACAGGCCGGGCTGTCGCTGCCCCACCTCGGGCTGGCGTTCGTGACCGCCCACCCGGCGGTCACCTCGGCGATCATCGGCCCACGCACACCCGAGCAGCTCGACGACCTGCTCGCGGGAGCCGGCACGCTCCTCGACGACAGCTTGCTCGACCGCATCGACGAGATCGTGCCGCCGGGAACCGACGTCGGACCGGTCGATGTCGCCTACGTCGCTCCGGCGCTCGCGCAGCCGGAACTCCGCCGGCGCACTACCCGAACCCGGGCAGCGCGCCGAGAGACACCAGCTTGAGCGGAACCAGGCGTCGCTCGGAGACGCCCAGAGTGATTCGACGGCGACCTCGCCGTCCGCCTCCTCGCCGCGACTGCTCCGCTACTCGAACACTCCGTAGCCCGCGACGGCGTGGGCCCGGACGCCGTCCATGTCGAGTTCCACGCCGATGCCAGGGGTGTCGGGCAGCGTGATGTAGCCGTCCTTGACGATCGAGCCGCTTCCGTCGGGGGCGTGGACGTAGCTGTCCCACACCGCGCGTTCCTCGAGGGCGTGCCATTCCTGGACGAAGAAGTTGGGGATCGCCGCGCACTGGTGGGACGTGGCCATCGTGCCCAGCGGCGTCGACACCAGGTGGGGTGCGAAGGGGATGTAGTGCAGCTCCGCGAGGTTGGCGATCTTCTTGGCCTCGGCGAGACCGCCGCACTTGGGCACGTCCGGCTCGATGACGTCCACGGCGCCGCGTTCGAGCAGTTCGCGGAATCCCCAGCGCAGGTAGAGGTTTTCGCCCGCGCAGATCGGCGTGCGGGTCTGCGCGCGCACCCGCACCAGGGCGTCGACGTTCTCCGCCGGTAGCGGCTCCTCGAGCCACATCAGGTGAAACGGCTCGAGCTCCCACGAGATCCGGCACGCGCTCGGCACGTCGTAGCGGGCGTGCAGGTCGATGGCCAGGTCGACGTCCGGGCCGATCGCGTCCCGGACGGCCGCCACCCGGTCGGCCATCGAGCGCAGCTCGGCGGCGTTGATCGTGTGGTTGAAGGCGTCGAACTTGGCCGGGTGGTGCAGGTCGTCGATGTCGAACTTGAGGGCGGTGAAGCCTTCGGCGACCATCCGGTGGGCCCGGTCGACGCACCCGGCGATCGAGCCCGCCGGGTCGTCGCCGTCGCCGCAGTCGGCGTAGAGGCGGATCCGGTCGCGGAACTTGCCGCCGAGCAGCCGGTAGACCGGCTGGCCCGCCGCCTTGCCCGCGAGGTCCCACAGCGCGAGCTCGATCCCGGACAGGGCGATGACGAACACGCCGCCCTGAGGGCCCGCGAAAACCTTGCCGCGGCGCAGCTTTTCCCAGCACCGCTCGACGTTGCGCGGGTCCTCGCCGATCAGCAGCGGGGTCAGGTCCTTGATCATGCCGACGACGGCGCCCGCGCCGGCATCGGGATTGGCCTCGCCGAACCCGCTGAGACCCTCGTCGGTGTCGATCCGCACCAGCGTGGCCTGACCGTGGTAGCTCACCACCGCCGTCGTGACGTTCACGATCCGCATTGCTCTCCCGCCGCAGGGTCATGCAGATGAACGGACTAACGTGAGGTCCAACTTGTCCGATAAGCTGATGAGATGCCAAGGAGACAAGAGTCTCCGGATGCTGTCAAGGTCCGGACCCTCCCGGTGCAGGTGGCGGCCCACCTGACCCGGCGCATCGTCAGCGGCGGCATCGAGGGCGCCCGGGCCCCGTCCGAACTCGAAATCACCCAGGAGTTCCGGGTGTCCCGCGTGGTGGCGCGGGAGACGCTCAAGATCCTCGCCTCGCTCGACATCGTCGACGTCGCGCAGGGCCGCCGCGTCGTCGTGCGCCCCCGCGCGGAATGGGACTACCTGAGCCCGTTGCTGATCGAGTGGCTGCCCACGGAGATCGTCGACGAGCTGTTGCAGGAACTGCACCAGATGCGCGTACTGCTCGAGCCCGAACTCGCCGCGATGGCCGCGGCCAGCATCACCGACGAGACGCTGGCGCGGCTCTCCGGCGAAATCGCCCGCATGTCGGCGCTCGAAGCGGATCCCGAGGCCTACCTCGAGGTCGACCACGAATTCCACATGGAGATCTGCCGGGCGGCCGACAACCGCATCCTCGACCGGATCATGTACTCCGCGCGCTGGCTGGGCACGGCCAGCCGGCGCCTCACCAACGAGGCACCGGCCGGGCTGCACCGCGCCACCGCCCAGCACACGGAGATCTACGAGGCGCTCGTGGCGCGCGATCCCTCGGGCGCCCGCGCGGCGATGCGCAAGCACCTGAGCAACAACTACTCCACGCTCCTCGCGGAGAAGGAGCAGCGAAGCAAGCGGGCCGCCCCGCGGCGGCGTTAGCGCACTGCACGACCGAGTTCCGCACCGATGACGAGGACGGACGAGGCATGGCAGCACCGGCGATCCCGGCGATCCGGCCGGGGCTGATCGGCCCACCTCCGGACCCCGCGCGCGAGCCGGACCCCGCGCGCGAGCCGGACCCCGCGCGCGAGCCGGTCCCGGCCGGAAGCGCCCTCGGCCACCACCACGCGTCCGCCTTCGCGGGCGGCCCCGAACCCCTGCCAGGACAACGCATCAGCAGTTCGGCGTCCTTCGCCGCATGAACGACCCGCAGCGCGGCGCTCGCCTCGCTGTCCCGCCGGTTGCACCGTCGCCCCGTCGGTACGCGTCCGCTCGATCGGACGCGAGAGGAGTTGTCATGGAAGAGAAAACGGATCTGTCGAGGCGCACGTTCCTCGGGGTGAGCGCGCTGGGCGTGCTGGGCCTCGCCGGATGCGCGAGCGGCCCCGCACCCGCGCCGCAGGTCGACGTCCAAGTGCCCCAGGCGCTGCTCGACCAGGCCGCCGCGCTCCGCGGCGGGTCGGTGGGGATGCTCTCGCAGAAGCTGTACTCGGAGGCCGCCAACAAGGCGCTGGACAAGTCGCTGCAGGTGTTCGCGCAGGCCACCGGCACCACGATCCGCAACGACCTGGTCTCCGGCGACGCCGGCGACATGGTCGCGAAGATGGACGCCGAGGTGAAGGCGGGCACCAACCGCGATCTGGCCTTCATGAGCGACCGGCGGTTCGTCGGCCAGCTCCACAACCTCGGCGCCCTCACCGACGTCACCGACGTGGTCCAGGAAATGAAAGCGCTCTACGGAGAACCCGCGACCGAGGCGAACGACTACTGCGTGTTCGACGGGCGCTGGTTCGCGATCCCGTACCACTTCATCGCGTCCGCGATGTACCTGCGCAAGGACTGGTACCAGGAAAAGGGTCTCCCGCTCAAGCCCCACTACTCGTGGGAAGAGCTGCGCGACAACGCGTTGGCCGTCTCCGACCCGGCGAAGCGGCGCTTCGGCTGGGGGCTCACGGTGAACCGCTCCGGCGACGCCAACGGCTTCATCGCGAACGTCATCAACACCTACGGCGGGGCGATCGCGGACAACACCGGCACGAAGGTGGTGTTCAACTCGCCGGAGACCGTCGAGGCCGTCGCGTTCATCGGCGACATCTACACGAACCCGAAGTACAAGCCGATGCTGCCACCCGGGATCGGCAGCTGGACCGACTCGAGCAACAACGAGAACTGGCTGGCCCAGATCCTGGGGCTCACGCTCAACCAGTACAGCGTCTACGCCGACTCGAAGACCAAGAAGAACCCGGTCTACGCCAACACGCACCCGTTCAACGGCGCCACCGGACCGGCGCTCGACCGGCCGCTCGCGTACGGCGAGTCCAACTCGTTCGTCGTGTTCAAGGGAGCGAAGAACCCGGCTCTCGCGAAGCTGGTGGCGAAGTTCATGGTCGGCGGCAGCGCGCTGCTCGGGGTCGCGAAGGAAGCACCGTGCCTGGTCAACCCGTCGTGGAGCAAGGTGTGGGACTCCGACCCGTACTACACGAGCGGTGATCCGGCCTTCGCCGCGTTGCGGGAGCAGACCCGCGCGCAGCTCCCGGTGACCACCAAGACCGGCTACGCGTTCCCCCAGACCCCGAGCCCCGGCGAGCAGGCCGCCACCGCCGCGTACCTGCTGACCGACATGATGCAGTCGGTCATCCAGGGCACCCGGCCGGCCGATGCCGTCGCCGCGACCCACGGCCGGATCGTCCAGATCTTCGAGCAGCAGGGCTACCGGCAGTGACCACCCTGCGTCCGCGTCCGGCGCCGGTCCGCCCGGCGCCGGGCGCGTCGTCCTCGCTCACGCGAGCGCAGCGGCGGTTCGGGCGTGACTGGCGCCTCGCCGCGGTGTTCATCGGGCCGACGCTGCTGCTGGTCGCCGGCCTGATCCTGGTCCCGATCGTCAGCTCGATCTTCACCAGCGCCACGGAACGCCACGGCGCGGAGACGGTCTTCGTCGGGCTGGACAACTACACCGCCCTCGTCGACGACGCCCTGTTCCACAAGGGCGTGCTCAACTCGTTCGTCTTCACCGCGTACGCCGAGATCTTCAAGGTGACCTTCGGACTCATCGCGGCGCTGATGCTGCACCACCTGCGTCGCGGCAAGGCGATCATCGCCGGGATGATCCTGCTGCCGTGGGTGATCCCGACGGTGGTCACGGCCTTCACCTGGCGGTCGTTGCTCGACCCGATCTTCGGCAGCGTCAACGTCCTGCTCACCGACTCCGGGATCGGCCCCGGGCTCGCCGCGATCGGGCTCGTCGACAAGTGGCCCGCCGAGTGGCTGTCCGATCCCGCGCTCGCGATGCCGGCCGTCATCCTGGTCAACGTCTGGAAGGGCATCCCGTTCTTCACGGTGACGTTCCTCGCCGGGCTCAAGGCCATCGACAGCGGTCTCCACGAGGCGGCCATGGTGGACGGCGCCTCGCCGTGGCAGCGCTTCGTGCACATCACGTTGCCGGGGCTGCGTCCCGTCATGATCGTGACGGTGCTGCTGTCGTCGATCTGGACGTTCAACAACTTCGACCTGATCTGGCTGATGACCCAGGGCGGCCCTGGAGACGCCACCGCCCCGTACGTGATGGTGGCCTACTCGAAGGCCATCCAGCAGCTGCAGCTGGGCGCGGGCGCCGCGGTCACGCTGGTGATGCTGCCGGTCATCGCCGTGCTCGTGGTGATCCTCGTGCGGATGATGCGCCGCAGCGACCTGCCGGGCGCGGCCGGCCTCGGGCGGGGCAGGTCACTGACTCCCGCTCAGCGCAAGGCGCTGCCGTGGGTGATCGTCGTGGCCTCGGTGATCGTGCTGGTCTGGGCGTCCCCGCAGATCGTCTGGAAGGCCGCGCTCGTGCTGGGCGTGTTCGTGGTGCTGGCGGCCGCCGTCGGCCGGGTCGTCTCCGTGCTCGCGACGCGGGGCAACCGGCCGGCCGCCCGCCTGGTCGGCGGCACCGGCAGCGGAGTCGCGCTCGTGGGCTTGCTGGGCTTCGTGCTCGCCCCGCTCTACTGGATGACGGTCACGGCGTTCAAGTCCGACGACCAGATCGTCGCGCGCACCGACGACCTCTGGCCGACCCCGTGGAGCACCGAGCAGTTCACCAACCTGTTCACCGGGCGGGCGTTCGGCACCTGGTACGTCAACACGATCCTGGTGTCGGTGGCGTCCACCGTGATCGCCGTGGTCTGCGCGGCATTGGCCGGCTACGCACTGGCCCGGCTGAAGTTCCGGGGCTCGGAGAGCTTCACGGTGACGATCCTGCTCACCTACGTGATGCCGGGCGCGCTGCTGTTCATCCCGCTGTACCAGCTGATGAGCGGGATCGGGCTCAACGACTCGTTGTGGTCGCTCGTGCTCGCCTACCCGACGTTCACCCTGCCGTTCGCGACGTGGCTGCTCGTCGGCTACTTCAAGTCGATCCCGGCCGACCTCGAGGAGGCCGCGCTGGTCGACGGCTGCACGCGGTTCGGGGCGTTCCGCCGGATCGTGCTGCCGCTGGCCAAGCCGGGGCTGCTCGCGGTCGCGCTGTTCACGCTCACCAACGCGTGGAACGAGTTCCTGTTCGCCTTCGTGTTCATCACCAAGGACGACTACAAGACGCTGCCCGTCGGTATGCAGTCGATGATCTTCGGCGACGTCGTGCCGCAGGGGCAGCTGGCCGCGGCTTCGCTGCTGATCAGCATCCCGGTCGTGCTCATGTACGGGTTCGGGCAGCGGTTCCTGACCGAGGGCCTCACTGCGGGGGCCGTGAAGGGGTGAGCACGCCCGTCAGTCCCGGCTCCGCTCGGCGCGCCACCGCTCGTACTCGGGCCGGGCCTCGTCCGACAGCGGGTAGTACCGCCGCAGGTCACCGCCTTCGGACAGCCGGATCCGGGAGAACTCCTCCCATTCCGCGTGATCCCGAGCGGCCGCCACCAGGGCCGGCGCGAGCTTGACCGGCACCACGACCGCCCCGTCGTCGTCGGCGACGACGATGTCGCCCGGCTCGACGAGCGTGCCACCGCACGCCACCGGCACGTTGACGGCGGCCGGGACGATGCCGGTCTGGGCGTGGAAGTTCGGCGTGGCGCCCCGGATCCACAGCCCGAGGCCGAGCTGCTTGGCCTCGCCGATGTCGCGCAGGCAGCCGTCGATCACCACGCCGGCGCCGCCGCGGCCCCGGAAGTAGGTCAGCATCATCTCGCCGAACACGCCACTGGTCATGTCGCCACGCGCGTCGACGACGATCATGTCGCCGGGCCGGGCGTGGTACATGACGTGCCGGTGCAGCTGGTTCTCCGGTTCTTCGTACTCGTCGACGGGGTAGAGGTCTTCCCGCTTGGGCATGAACTGCAGTGTCAGCGCCGGCCCGGCGACGCGCACGCCGGGGGTCACCGAAACCGGGCCGCGGATGAACGCGCTGCGGATGCCCAGGCGGCTGAGCTCGCCACTGGCCGTGGCGCTGCCGATGGCCGCGAGAGCCGCACTGAGTTCGGCGGGCGGGCGGACGATGTCGTGCGTCTCGACCACGTCGGTGGCTCCCTCGGATCCGCGCTGACCGTGCCTGTCGACCTCGATCCGAGCGTAGTCCGGCGAAGGTGCATCCGCGATGTCATGCGAGCGCGCGAACAGGCCCCGGTCACCTGAGGGGAGTCAGCGACCGCAGCGATCCACACGCTTCCAGGGCCAGTCGGTGGTGAGCCAGCGTGCGACAGCATCGGCGACGGCCGGGTCGAGGACCGCTCTGTCGGCCCGCACCCAGGACTGCACCGTGACGTCCCACTCCTCGGAGGCCGAGGGATACAAGTAGACGCAACCGATGACGTCGTTGCCGGCCGGGTCGAGGACAGTGAAGGTGAAACCGGCTCCACGCGTGAAGTGGTCGGCGTGGCGGCGAAGGTCGGCGAGGTTCTGCTCGAGCGTCATGCCGTGGCGCGGTGGCCAGTCACCGTCGGGATAGCCGGGAGTGGCGCGGATGTGCTCGATGCTCGACATCCAGGCGGCATGATCGGCCTGGTTGTGCTGCGGCCCCAGCGGTTCGAGACGGAACTGGCGGGTGGCGAGCGAGGTCGGCGGTTCGAACCCGGCAGGCACGAATTCATCCGAGATCATGGCCGGGATCTTATGGGCTGACCAGACCACCTGCACCCGAGTTTCCATCGGCGGCTACCAAGACTGGGCGTCGGCTTGCGCTGCCGGCCGATGTGGGCTGCGGAAATGGTCGAGATCCGGGGGGCAGCTCGGCACGGGTGAACTGTCCGGTGTGGTGCGAGCGGCGTTCGGGGAGCGTGCACTGGTTTCGGCGGAACGGCTGCGTGGTGGTTCCAAGAAAGGTGTCTACCGGCTGGTGCTGGATGACCGGACGACCTGCATCGCATATGTGGAACGCGGATGAGAACTACTGGCCGGAAGCGGCGTCGCCGGATGAGAGCGACCCGTTCGGTCATGCCAGTGGTCTCGACCTGTTCGAAGCCGCTCATACCGCCCTGTCCTCGATCGCCGTCCGGATTCCGCGGGTGGCGGTGGCACGCTCGAAGCCCTGGGTGAACGGGACCGGCGGCGAGCCGCGCGTGTGCTGGCTCGCCTCGGCGCCATGGTCCGGGCGATGCACGACAGCCGGCGCGATCGATACGGTCGCCCGGGCGCCGACCGTGCCGGCGGCACCGATCCGGTGGAGCAGATCCGGACCCTGGCGCAGCTTCCCTGAGAACCCGTGTGCGCGTGGGAGACAGCGTGAGCTGAGGGCCGGTACCCCGCCGCGGATGATCTGCGGCGGGGTACCGCACGCGGCCCGCACCTACCGCTGCTGACAGGCGGCGCAGAGCGGGCGGTGTCGAGTGAACACGACAAACGGTGTCCCCGCACGATCAGTGCTCAGCTCTGCGGGGGCTCCCACCACGACGCGATGAGGTTCCCGGCGGCGTCCCGCACCTCGAACAGGACCCTGTCGGCCCCGCCGGGGATGTTCGCTTCGAGTTCGATGTGGATCTTGCTGTCCACGCATTTCAGGCTGGTGCTCTTGCGGTCGAGCCGACGGCTGGGGCCCGCGTACGTGGAGGCGTAGATGCGCACGCACGTGTCGGTGTACAGGAAGCCCTCGACCAGAGCGGAACGCGCGTACAAGTAGGTCGTGTGGGGGAAGTCGATCGCGGCCTCTTCGGCGGCGCTGTGGGCAGCGGTGCTGGAGCTGGTCGCCACTTGGCCGGCCGGGGCGGCGCTGGCCGCCGGGGCTGCGGCGAAGAGCGTGGCGGCCGAGGCTGCTACCGCGGCCAAGACAACCCCGGCCTTCCTCACGCGTCGCGGTGCTGACGGCTTGTCGAGAAGTTCAACCATGATGAGTAACCATCCGTTTCTTGTGAGATTGGCTGCACGCTGATCGGCAATGCCCTGCCACTGTGGGGAGTCTGCTTGTTGCCGGCTTTCGCGGCGTTCCGGCCGGGGAGCCGGGTGCGGTACTCCGGTCACGGGTGTGGGTAGCTCTCCCAGTCGCGGGTGGCCCCGGTCTCGTCGTCGAATTGGAGCAAGACCCTTGACGCGCCTCCTGGGACGTCCACCGGCACATCCATGGTGTCGGTTTTGGTCGTGTCGCACACCGTCCGGTAGTTGAATCCGCGCAGAACGTCGTTGTGGTCGTAGCCGAACGCCCACAGCGTGCGGCAGCCATAGGCTTTGATCGAATAGTCGACGTCGACACCCCGCGCGTGCCAGCGTATGTAGCCAAGGGCGTAGCTCGCGCCGTACCTGAGGGGCTCGAATCTGGTTCTGGGATCCGCCGCGAGCGCGGATGGTGCTGCTGAGGTGCCCGAGCCGGAGGCGGCTGCCGCCCACGTCGGGTCAGCCGCGGAGGCGGCGCCGGCCGACGGTGCCAGCACGGTGCCGGTGGCGACACCGGCCACCGTGGCCGCAAGAGCCACCGCGGAGCGAATCCTGGACATATGCACTTCTCCCTTCGATTCGATCACCACCGGTGCGGGTGACCGAACGAGCACCACGCTGCCGAGAACCGTCATCGCCTTGTCATGTCGCCGTCCTCCCGCAGGTCAATGCGCTAAAGTGCGACTTGGGGGAGGGAGCCGATGGACTTCTGCGTTCTGGGAACACTGGAGATCTGGACAGCTCAGGGGCGGCTGGCGCTGCCGGGCACCCGGCACCAACGGGTGCTGGCGACGCTGCTGCTGGCTCCGGGCGCGGTCGTGCCGATGACGCGGCTGATCGAGTCGACGTGGGACGACGAGCCGCCGGCGACCGCGACCAAGCAGGTGCAGAACTGCGTGTCGGCGTTGCGGGACCGGCTGGCCGACACCGAGCAGCGGCTGATCGTCACCGACGGCCCGGGCTATCGGCTCGTCGTCACTGACGAGCAGCTCGACCTGCTGCGGTTCACCAAGCACGTCACCGAGGCACGACGGCTGGCCAACGAGGGCGCGCTGCGCGACGGAGTGCGCGAGATCCGGACGGCGCTGAAGTTGTGGCGTGGCCCGGCCCTCGATGGGCTCGCCGCCGGCGTGCTGGCCGGGCGCGCGGCGCGGCTGGACGAGCAGCGCCTGGACGCGTTCGAGTCGTGCGTGGATTGGCAGTTCGCGTTGGGGCAGCACCGCGCGGTCATCGACGAACTGGCCGAGGTCGTGGCCGAGAACCCGCTGCGAGAACGGCCGCACGCCCAGCTCATGCTCGCCCTCGACCGCGCCGGCCGGCAGGCCGACGCGCTCAAGGTGTTCCAGCAGCTGCGCGTCAGACTGGCCGAGGAGCTGGGCGTGGACCCCGGCGCAGACGTCTGTGAACTGCACGAACGTATCCTCCGCGGCGAGAACCGGCCGCGGCGCGCGAAACCAGCCGCTACCGACGGCCTGGACCGCGCGGCCAAGGAGCTTGCGGCAGCAATCGCCCGGCAGTGGACGGCCGAGGCCGAGATGCGGTCGCTGCGGCGGCCGAAGCCGGTGCCGCTGCGCTGGTCGAGCACCGAACGCGAGGTGGCGGCCGCGGCGTCGGCGGTGCTGGGTGACCCTCCCGGCTACGGCCCGGAGCGGTTGGTCCTCAGCGGCGACCTGACCGACGTGGTGGCCAAGTTCCGCCAGGTCCCGTCGCGGCAGCTGGTGGTGCTGGGCGAGCCCGGCGCCGGCAAGTCGGTGCTGGCCATCCTGCTCACCCTCGGCCTGCTCGCCGACCTCCCGCCGGGCGAGCCGGTGCCGGTGCTGCTGACGATGGCGTCGTGGAATCCGCATCACGAGCACTTGGACGCCTGGCTGGCCCGGCGGCTGGTCGAGGAGTACCCGGGGCTGGCCAACACCGCCATCTATGGCCCGGATGCCGGGCTGCGTCTGGTGCTCGAAGGCCGGGTCATCCCCGTGTTGGACGGGCTGGACGAGACGTCGCCCGGCCTGCATACGGCCGCGATCGACGCCCTCGACCAGGCCGTCGGCGCCGGCCGGCCGCTGGTGGTGACCTGTCGCGGGGCCGAGTACGAGCTCGCGGTGCGGGCGGCGGGCTCGTTCCTGGTCAGGGCCGCCGTGGTGGAGATCGAACCGGTGGAGATCGAGGACGCCGTCGAGTTCCTGACCGCGCGTCGACGTCCTGGCGAGACCCGCTGGCATCCGCTGGTCGAGCGGCTGCGACAGGAGCCGGCCGGGGTACTGGCCCAGGCACTGCGCACCCCGTTGATGGTCGACCTGGCCCGAAGCGCCTACGCAGACCCGGCCACCGACCCCGGCGAACTCTGCGACACCGCACGGTTTTCCGACCGTGCGGCCATCGAACGGCACCTGCTCGACACGTACCTTCCCTCCGTGTACACGCGCCGGCCGTCCCCGCCGGCCCGGCTCGCCCGGCCGCGCGACTACAACCCGGAGCACGTCGAGCGCTGGTTGTCCTTCCTCGCCCGGCGGCTCGAACGGGACCGCACCCGCGACCTTGCCTGGTGGCGGCTGGACCAGGCGGTGCCGCGTTTCGTCGTTGGCCTCTACCTCGGTCTGCCGCCGGCGTTGCTGTTCGTGCTCACCGGTTTGCTGGCCGCCGACCCGGTCACCGCGGTGATTTACGGCGTCTCCGGCGGCGCCGCCGGCCTCGTCACGCACAGCATCGGCCGCCGACCAGGTCCACAGCGGGTCGAGGCGACCTTCACCGGGATCTCCGGCCGGTTCGCGCGCCGGTTCGCGGTCGGCGCCACGACCGGGACCTGCCTCGGCTTCGGCTGGTCGCTGCCGATCGGGGTCATCGGGCTCGTCGCGGTGGTGTTCGGCTTGGCCGTCGGCGTGCACGTCTGGCTGGGCACTCCGCTGGACGTCAACCGGGTGTCCAGCCCTGACACCGTATTGCGTCAGGATCGCGCCGCCGCCTTGTCGTTCACGTTGGCGTTCACGGTGTCGATGGGCCTGTTCTACGGCCTCGCGCTGCGCCTCACTCAGGACGAGCCGACCGTCCAGATCCTGGACAGCAGCTTCGACCTGGTACTGAGCGTGGCTGGCGGCATCGCCGCCGCCCTGCTCGGCCGGTATTTCGCGCCGAAGCCCGGCACTGTCGCGTACGGCGTCGCCGGGGCGCTGATCGGCGGCCGGGTGATCCAGGACATGTCCAGCGTAGCCCACGCGGTGGTGGCGGGCGGTCTGTTCGGGCTGGCCGTCGGGCTCAGCGTCTGTCTGTCACGGGCGTGGGGTGCGTTCGGCTGCACGCGGTTGTGGCTGGCCGCTCGTGGCCAGATTCCCCTGCGGTTCATGGCTTTCCTCGACGACGCGCACCGCCGCGGCGTGCTGCGTCAGGTCGGTGCGGTCTACCAGTTCCGCCACGCCCGGTTACAGGAGCGGCTCGCCGACTACGTGCCTGCGTGAAGACAGCCGTGCCTGGGAGGGCGGCGAATGCAGGCGCAACGCGGCGCGAGCGCGCCATACGCGCTCTCCCTGACCAGCGGGTGCTGAGCACCGGCCGGGGCCTGCCTGCTTCGAGGGCTGCGGCCCGGCTCCGGTCACCCGGTGCGACGGGCCCGGCTGTGCCGGACCACAGCGGCCGCGACGGACGTCCCGGCGCTCCGGGGGAGCATTCCGCAGCGGGGGAGAAGAGCCGGTCGCCTCCTGATTCGTACGGTCGAGACCCACCCGAGTGGATCGGCACAAGGAGCGCGGATGACCCTCGCAGAATCGGCGCGGCCGGACTCGGCCGCTCGCCCCGCGGACCCCCGCCGGTGGGCGGCGCTCATCCTGCTCTGCACCGCCAACTTCATGGTGATCCTCGACGCCCAGAGCGTCATCATGGGTGTCCCGCTCATCGCCGCGGATCTGGGGCTGTCGCCGGTCGAGGCGCAGTGGATCCTGTCCGGCAACCTGCTCACCTTCGGTGGGCTGCTCCTGCTGGGCGGCCGGGCCGCCGACCTGCTGGGGCGCCGCAAGGTGTTCATGCTCGGCACCGCGCTGTTCCTGCTCGTCTCGGTGCTGTCCGCGCTCGCCACGGCCGGCCCGCTGCTGCTGGCCGCGCGGGCCTTGCACGGCGTATCGGCCGCGTTGATGGCCCCGACGGCGCTCTCGATCCTCACCGACATGTTCCCCGAGGGCCGCGAACGGAACCGGGCGCTGGCCGCGTGGTCCGGGATCGCCGCGATGGGGGCCACGATCGGCCTGCTGCTCGGCGGCGCGCTGCTCGGCTGGTTCGGCTGGCCGTCGCTGTTCTTCGTCAACGTGCCGGTGGCGCTGCTCATGCTGGTGCTGAGCCCGGTGCTGCTGCGGGAAAGCCGGGACGCCTCGGCGCACCGCACGCTCGGCGTCGCGGGCGCGGTCCTCAGCACCGCGTCACTCGGCCTGCTGGTGTACCTGCTCGTCGAAGCGCCCGGACTCGGCTGGACCAGTTTCCCCGTCGTCGGCCTCACGGTGGTCTTCCTGGCGCTGACCGGGGTGACGATCGCGGTCGACCGGCGGTCGGCGGCGCCGATGCTGCCCGCGCGGCTGTTCCGGTCGCCCACCGTGCTCGGCGGCAACGTGCTGACCGCACTGACCGCCATGCTCGCCTTCGGCTTGTCCGTCGTGCTTTCCCAGTACTCCCTGGGCGTGCTGGGCTACACGCCGATCCGGTTCGGGCTGAGCCAGTCGGTGATGCCGATCGCCTCGGTCATCGGTGCGTACGCCGCGCAGAAGGCCTTGGTGCACCGCGCTGTCCGCCCGCTGGCCGTCACCGCGTTCGTGCTGCTCGCGGTCGGCAGCGCCCTGCTGATCGGTATCTCACCCGGTGCCGGCTACCTGACGACGGTGTTCCCCGGACTGGTCGTGTTCGGCCTCGGGCTCGGCGTCGGCCCGGTCGCGCTGACGGCGGCGGCCCTGACCGGCGCGACCCCGGCGGACGCCGGCATCGCGTCCGGGATCAACGTGGCCGCGTTCCAGGTCGGCGGGGCGCTCGGCGTGGCGGTGGTTTCGACGATCATCGCGACGAACATCGCGGCGACGCCGGGGCCGGACGGCGCGCTCGCCGGGTTCCACGCGGGCATGGCCGCCTGCGCCGCGATCGGGGTGGCCGGGGTGGTCGTCGCGCTCGCGTTGTTGCGGCGGGGCCGCCGCGGGAACCTGACGGCGGTGCCCCGCCCGCACTGAGCGGCCGGGAACCGGCCGGGCGGCCGGGGCTCAGGTTTCGATGAGCAGCCAGTCGCCCGGGCCGCCGCCCGGCCGGTACGGGCTGTCCGCCCGCTTCGCGACGATGCCGGGGAGGCCGTGCTGGCGGCCGGCCCCGGCGACGGCCTCTCCGCCGCCCAGGAAGTAGCGGGGCACCTGCCAGTGCCGGTCCTCGATCGCCAGCCCGTCGAGGAGCTCCCGGCGTTTCGTGTAGGGCAGGTCGAGGGTCGGCCTGCCGTCGAGGTGCAGGACGTCGGAGGCGAAGTAGAAGACCGGGCAGCTGGCCTTGAGCCGCTTGGCGGCCGCGTCGTCGGCCCGGCGGCGTTCGTCGAGGCCCGCCGGGTAGGGCTTGCCGTCCTTCACCACGACGACTTCGCCGTCCAGCAGCACTTCGGTGGACCCGAACTGCTCGCCCAGTTTGTGCAGCTCGGGGTAGCGGCCGGTGACGTCGGCGCCGGTCTCGTCGTGCGCGGTGACGCGGCCGCCGCAGACGAGCAGCATCGTGCGCAGGCCGCCCCAGGCGAATTCGTACGCCCAGGCGTCGTCGTCGGCAGGCAGTGCGCCCGGGACCGCCGTCATCGGCTCCAGGAACTCCGGCGCGTCCTCGTGGCCGGGTGCGGCGGGGTCGAGGCGGCGCAGCGTCCAGTCGCGGTCGTCGTCGTGCCGGTTGAGGAAAAGGTACTTGCCACGCGCGCGTTCGCCGTGGAAGACGACCTCGACCTTGTGGTCGTTCCAGTGCAGCGTTTCGTACTTCCCGGTGTCCCACACGGTCATCCGGCCGCCGCCGTATTCGCCCGCGGGGATCTCGCCTTCGAAGGTGAGGTACTCCATGGGGTGGTCCTCGGTGTGCACCGCGAGCCGGGGCACGCCGGGGGAGAGCGGCAATCCCTTCGGGACCGCCCACGACACGAGCACGCCGTCGCGTTCCAGCCGGAAGTCCCAGTGCAGCCGGGTGGCGTGGTGCTCCTGGATGACGAAGAGGTCGTTGTCGCCGGGGGACGGCGGGCCGTCCGGCCAGGGCTCGGAGGTGCGCTCACGGGCCCGCTTGGCGCGGTATTCCTCGAGTTTGTCCGCCATCGTCGCCCCGGTCCCCCGTCCGCTCGGGAGCGTCCAGGGTACCGGGGCGACGACGTCAGTCCGTCTCCGCCATGGCTTCGGCGAACTGCGCCGCGTACAGCCGCGCGTACGCACCCCCGCTGTGCAGCAGCGTTTCGTGATCGCCGTGCTCGACGATGTGGCCGTTCTCCATCACCAGGATCACGTCCGCGTCGCGGATCGTCGACAGGCGGTGCGCGATGACGAAGCTCGTGCGGCCGCTGCGCAGCGAGTTCATCGCCCGCTGGATGAGCACCTCGGTGCGGGTGTCGACCGAGCTGGTCGCCTCGTCGAGGATGAGGATGACCGGCTTGGCCAGGAACGCCCGCGCCACCGTGATCAGCTGCTTCTCACCCGCGCTGACCGTGCCGCCTTCGTCGTCGAGCACCGTGTCGTAGCCGTCCGGCAGCGTCCGGACGAAGCGGTCCACGTACGTCGCCTGTGCCGCCTCGATGATCTCCTCGCGGCTCGGGTCGTCCGCGCCGTAGGCGATGTTCTCCGCGATCGTGCCGCCGAACAGCCACGCGTCCTGCAGCACCATGCCGGTCTGGTCGCGCAGCTCCTCGCGGTTCATCTTCGCGATGTCGACGCCGTCGAGCGTGATGCGCCCGCTGTCGAGTTCGTAGAACCGCATGAGCAGGTTGACCAGTGTCGTCTTCCCCGCCCCGGTCGGGCCGACGATCGCCACCGTCTGACCGGGCTCGACGGTCAGCGAGAGGTCGTCGATCAGCGGCTTGTCCGGCAGGTAGCGGAACGAGACGTCCTGGAATTCGACGCGCCCGCGGACCACGGACGGCCGTTCCGGGTGTGCCGGCTCCGGCGCCTGCTCCTCGGCGTCGAGCAGTGCGAACACCCGCTCGGCCGAGGCGACGCCGGACTGCAGCAGGTTCGCCATGCTGGCGATCTGCGTCACCGGCTGGCTGAACTGGCGCGAGTACTGGATGAACGCCTGCACCTCGCCGAGGGTGAGGTTGCCCGACGCGACGCGCAATGCGCCGATCACCGCCACCAGCACGTAGCTCAGGTTGCCGATGAACATCATCGCCGGCTGGATCATCCCGGAGATGAACTGCGCCCGGAAGCTTGCCTGGTACAGCGTTTCGTTCTGCTTGTCGAAGATCGCCGCGGACTCTTCGCCGCGGCCGAACACCTTGACCAGCGAGTGCCCGGTGTACATCTCTTCGACGTGCGCGTTGAGCTTCCCGGTCGTCGACCACTGCTTGATGAAGTTCGGCTGCGCCCGCTTCCCGACCTTCGCCGCCACGACCGCCGACAGCGGCACCGTGAGCAACGCGATCAGCGCCAGCAGCGGCGAGATCAGGAACATCATGACGAGCACGCCGACGACCGTCAGCAGCGACGACACGATCTGCGACAGCGTCTGCTGCAGCGACTGCGCGAGGTTGTCGATGTCGTTGGTGACGCGGCTGAGCACCTCGCCGCGCGGCTGGCGGTCGAAGTACTTCAGCGGCAGCCGCGCGAACTTGTCCTCGACCTCCTGGCGCAGCCGGTACACCGCCTGCTGCACCAGGGTCGTGGTCAGCCGGGCCTGGATGAGCCCGAAGAACGACGAAATGACGAACAGCGCCAGCACGGTCAGCAGGATCTGGCCGACCTTGTCGAAGTCGATGCCGACGCCGGGCACGAGGTCGACCCGGCTGTAGATGTCGGCGAGCGTGCCGTCGCCGCGGGCCCGGAGGCCGGCCACGATCTGCTCCTTGGTGACCCCCGGCGGCACCTGCTTGCCGAGCACGCCGGCGAGGATGGCGTCGGTCGCCTGGCCGAGGATCTTCGGGCCGATCACGGTCAGCGTGACGCTGGCCGCGCCGAGCACGAGCACGCCGATCAGGGCGGCCCGCTGCGGCCTGAGGAGGTCCAGCAGCCGCTTGAGCGACCCCTTGAAGTCGAGGGCTTTCTCGGGTGGCGCGCCGCCGCCCATCCAGCGGGCACCCGGCCCGGCGGCCGCGGCCCCGGTGTTGCGGTGCCGCTGGGCGGTCGGCCGTTCGCCGGCCTCGGTGACGGCGGCTTCGGGCGATTCCGTGGTACTCACGCCGCCTCCTGTTCGGTGAGCTGGGAGAGCACGATCTCCCGGTAGGTTTCGCTGCCGTCCATGAGCTCGTGGTGGGTGCCGGTGCCGACGACGCGGCCTTCGTCGAGGACGATGATCCGGTCGGCGCCCCGGATGGTGCTGACCCGCTGCGCCACGATGACCACCGTCGCTTCCGCCGTCTCCGCCACGAGCGCGCGGCGCAGGGCCGCGTCGGTGGCGTAGTCGAGCGCCGAGAACGAGTCGTCGAACAGGTAGATCTCCGGTTTGTGCACGAGCATCCTGGCGATCGCGAGCCGCTGCCGCTGGCCGCCCGAGACGTTCGTGCCGCCCTGGGCGATCGGCGCCTCGAGGCCCTCGGTCATCGCTTCGACGAAGTCCTTGCCCTGCGCCACTTCCAGCGCGTGCCACAGCTCTTCGTCGGTGGCGTCCGGGTTGCCGTACCGCAGGTTGCTCGCGACCGTGCCGGCGAACAGGTACGGCTTCTGCGGCACGAGCCCGACCGCGCGGGCGAGCACCGCCGGGTCGAGGTCGCGCACGTCGACGCCGTCGACCTTCACCGTGCCGGCAGTGGCGTCCATCAGCCGCGGGATCAGGTTGAGCAGTGTGGTCTTGCCCGTGCCGGTCGACCCGATCACGGCGGTGGTCTCACCCGGCCGCCCGATCAGCGAAATGTCGCACAGCACCGGTTTTTCCGCGCCGGGGTAGCGGAACTCCACACCGGAGAGCTCCAGGTGCCCGTGCACCGCGCCGGGGCGGATCGGCGACACCGGCGGGCGGACGCTCGTCTCGGTGTCCAGGACTTCGCTGATCCGCTCGGCGCTGACCTCCGCGCGCGGCACCATCATGAACATGAAGGTGGCCATCATGACGGCCATCAGGATCTGCAGCAGGTAGGAGAGGAACGCCGTCATGGCGCCGATCTGCATGCTGCCGGAGTCGATGCGCTGGCCGCCGAACCACAGCACGGCGACGCTGGACACGTTCATCACCAGCATCACGATCGGGAACATCAGCGCCATCAGCCGCCCGACCCGCAGCGACACGGTGAGCAGCTCGTCGTTGGCGACGTCGAAGCGCTGCCGTTCGTGCTTGTCCCGCACGAACGCGCGGATGACCCGGATGCCCATGATCTGCTCGCGCAGGATCTGGTTGATCCGGTCGATCCGGACCTGCATCAGCCGGAACGCGGGCCGCATCTTCGCGATGATGAGCCCGACGGAAACCGCGAGCACCGGCACGATCACCAGCAGCAGCGAGGAGAGCGGCACGTCGAGGTTCAGCGCCAGGATGATGCCGCCGACGCACATGATCGGCGCGGACACCATCAGCGTCAGCGTCATCAGCACCAGCATCTGGATCTGCTGGACGTCGTTGGTGGTGCGGGTGATCAGCGACGGCGTGCCGAACTGGCCGACCTCGCGGGCCGAGAAGTCCTGCACCCGGTGGAAGACGCCGGCGCGGATGTCCCGGCCGATCGCCATCGCCGTGCGCGCGCCGAAGTACACCGCGCCGATCGAGCCGACGATCTGGGCGAGCGTGACGGCGAGCATGATCGCGCCGATCCGCAGGATGTAGGGCATGTCGCCCTTGATCAGGCCGTTGTCGACGATGTCGGCGTTCAGCGTCGGCAGGTAGAGCATCGCGATCGTCTGCACGAGCTGCAGTCCGACGATCACCCACAGCGTGCTCCGGTACGGGCGCAGGTGGCTGCGCAGGAGCTTGACTAGCACAACGATTCCCCCAGTGGAGTGGTGGCGTTCGATTCGGGTTTCGGTGCGGTGCCGCCGGTCAGGGTCGGCATCCCGGCGGCCAGCTCGTCCAGCAACCGCTCCAGGGTCGGCAGGAGCGGTTCGCCTTCGGTGAACCAGTTCACGAAGGCGACGCGGACGGCGCTTTCCACCGAGGAGGCCATCAGCCGGCACAGCAGGTGGTCCACACCGCCCACCCGTTTCGCGATCGTTTCGGCGAGGACCCGCTCGACCGCCGCGTGGGCGTTCAAGAACTCGCCACGCAGCATGAGCTGGCCCATCAGCTCCCGGGTACGCGCAACATACGCGCGATCGGGCTCGCCCTCACGTGAATATTGCTCGAGCACCGCCTGTTTGACGGACTCCCAGAGCGGCTCGCCCTCCGGCCGGGCGAGCAGGGCTTCGCGCATTCCCTCGTGGCGGTCGATCACGACCGAGCAGACCGCCTGCTCCTTGCTGGAGAAGTAGTTGTTGAATGTGCGGGGGGAGACGCCCACTTCGGTGGCGATGTCCTCCACCCGGACGTTCTCCAGCCCGCGGTCCAGCGTGAGCCGCAGCGCGGCCTGCGCGAGCGCCCGGCGGGCTTCGCGTTTCTTCCGCTCCCGCAGGGTCAGCGTGGGTGGCTCTTCCGGCGGCATGAGCGGAGTGTAGCGAAAAACTTGCGTGGCCCGCAATTTTTTGCGGGCCACGCAAGTTTGGGATGAATCGGGCACCGTCGGCGATTTCGCGGTCGGCGGCCGCTTCGGCTGTGGGATCGATGGCTCGGTGCGCAGTGTTGCGGACGGCAAATTGCAAAATTGCACCGAATGGCCTAATCCGCTGCGTTCACCAGCAGCAACGGTGCGCGATCATGGTCACGCGGCGCGATCGGACGGGGACCGGCTGTGGACATTCCACGAACCTTTCTGCTTGCATGTCCCGCAGCCCCGCCGGGGGCGGGCGCACCGCAGCCGTTGGCAGCACAGCCGTTTCCGCAGTGAGCAAGTCCGCATTGGGCAAGTCCGCACTGAGCAAGGAAGAAGTGGGACCACATGGCGAGCCGGGCCCGGGAACTCCTGGATCGATCACGCGTCCTGCTGGACCGCTCGCGGGTGGCCGCCGCGCAGTTCCTCACCGCGCCCCCGAAGCATCCGCTGTACCCGGCCGCGCCCGCGGCGGGACCGGCGATCGCGGAGCTGCCGGTGGCGGTGGCGGCGCCGGCGGGCGAAGGGGTGCTGGCCGAGATCTGCGCCAGCGTCGCCCTGCGTGACCTCAACCTCCTCGACCAGCTCCTGGCGCGGCTCGAGGAGCTGGAGGCGGGGGAGGAGGACCACCACCGCCTCGCCGAGCTCTACCAGCTCGACCACCTCGCCACGCGGCTGCGGCGCAACGCCGAGAACCTGCGCGTGCTGGCCGGGCAGGACACCGCCGGCGGCGCCGTCCGCGCGACCTCGGTGCTCGACCTCGTCCGCGAGGCGATGTCGTCGATCAACCACTACGCCCGGATCACCATCGGCCGGGTGGTCAACCTCGGCGTCGTCGGCTTCGCCGCGGAAGACCTGGGCCGGGTGCTGGCGGAGCTGTTCGACAACGCCGCCAACCAGTCTTCGCCGAGTTCGCCGGTGCACGTCAGCGCGCACCTGACCGAGCAGGGCAGCGTGCTCGTCCGGATCGAGGACGAGGGCATCGGCATCCCCGCCGACCGCGTCGGGGACCTCAACGCCCGCCTGGCCGCGGGCGGCGACCTCGACGACGCCGCGGCGCGGCACATGGGGCTCGCCGTGGTCGCCCGCCTGGCCGCCCGCCACGGCGTCACCGTGCGGCTCGACCGGCGCACCCCGCGCGGCACGGTGGCCACCGTGCTGCTGCCCACCGGTGTCGTGACCGAACTCGCCGAGCCCGCGTGGTCGGGCACCCGGACGGTCTTCAGTTCGGGGGTCCGGGTGGCGGAGCCCCCGACGCGGGGCGGAGCCCCGGACGGCGCCGTCACCATCGAACCCGCCGGTGTGGTTCGCGAGCCCGCCGGCGTCGGCGGGTTGCCGCGCCGCCGCTCCGGCACCCTCCCGCGGGAGGAGCGGGAGCCGGCGCCGCGCAAGCCGAGCCCCCGGCCCCACCCGGTCGAGCGGGCCGCCGGCGGGACCACGCCGAACGGCCTGCCGCGCCGCGTGCCCGGCAGCATCCGGGGAGCCGCGCCGGAACCACCGCCACCTCCGCCGCCGGCCCGGGAGACCGCCGCGTCCGGCCACGAGCGGCTGCTCGCCGACCTCGGGGCGTTCGCCGATGGCGAGCAGGCGGCCCTCGCGGAGCGCCGGACCCGGCAGGACGAGACGCCCGGAGGAACCGCCCGGTGAGCGCCCCCCACCCGGCCACGGCGAACTTCACCTGGCTGCTCGACGACTTCGTGCGGAAGGTCCACGGCGTCAGCCACGCGTTGATCACGAGCGTGGACGGCTTCCCGCTCACCGCGTCGGACTCGGTCGGCGAGGCCGAGGCCGAGCAGCTCGCCGCGATCGCCAGCGGCCTGCTCTCGCTGGCGGGCAACAGCGCGGCGCTGTTCGGGAAGGGCGCCTGCGAGCAGATCATCATCCGGCTCACCCACGGCTACTTCCTGTTCATGGGCATCGGTTCCGGTGCTGGGCTCGCGGTGCTGACCTCGGGCGAGGCGGACATGAAGGTGGTCGCCTACGAGATGACGCAGTTCATCACCAACGCGGGCCACGCGCTCACCCCCGAGGTGCGCGCGGAGCTGCGGCAGGTGCTGACCGCGCGCCGGCCGCGGAGGTGACGGACGTGCCGGAACTCGCTTCCGGAGGTCCGGGTGGCGGAGCCCCCGGCGCGGGGCGAAGCCCCGGATTGCCCGACGAGGAAGTGATGCCAGTGTCCACAGCGTCCACGCCGGACACCCCGTTGCCGCGTCGCAGCCGCCGGATCCGCGCGTACGCCCTCACCGGCGGTCGCACCGGCACCCGCTACCAGTTGCTGGTGGAGACGCTGATCTCGGTGCCGCGGTACGACCCCGCGCTGAGCGACACGCTCATGCCCGAGTCGCGCTCGCTCTACGAACGCGCCCGCGTGCGGTGCTCGGTCGCCGAGCTGTCGGTCGGGCTGGACCTGCCGCTGGGCGTGGTGCGGGTGCTGCTCGGTGACCTCGCCGCCCAGGGCGCGGTGTTCGTCCACCCGACCGCGCACGCCTACCACCACGACACCGACGTCCTCGAGAGGATCCTTGATGGGCTCAAGCGGCTCCCCGCCTGAGGGTGATCTGCTGACGATCTCCGCGAAGATCGTCGTCGCCGGGGGCTTCGGTGTCGGGAAGACCACGTTCGTCGGTGCGGTCTCCGAGGTGCCGCCGATGAGCAACGAGGCGTGGATGACCGAGGCCGGGCAAGGCGTCGACGACCTGCCGCCGGGCACCAAGTCGACCACCACCGTGGCGATGGACTTCGGGCGGATCACGCTGCGCCAGGACCTGCTGCTGTACCTGTTCGGCACGCCGGGGCAGGCGCGGTTCTGGTTCCTGTGGGACGACCTGAGCCGCGGCGCGCTCGGCGCGGTCGTGCTGGTCGACACCAGCCGGATCGACGAGTCGTTCGCGGCGATCAACTACTTCGAGAACGACTCCGAGCTGCCGTTCGTCGTGGCGCTCAACCAGTTCGAGGGCAAGCCGGTGCACGACCTCGACGAGGTGCGTGACGCGCTGGCGCTCGACCCGGCCGTTCCGCTGGTGACCTGCGACGCCCGGGACCGCGCGTCGACGATCGCCACCCTGACCGAACTGGTCGGCCACACGCTGTCACTGGCGGTGCTTTCCGGCCCGGCGGGCCGCGAACTCGCCGTCGGCACCCCGCACGCCTGAATCCCCCGGAAGGTGAAGAGCCGATGCGCAAGGTCCTGGTCGTGGGCGCCGGGCAGTCCGGTCTGCAGCTGGCCCTCGGGCTGCAGGCGAAGGACTACGACGTCACGGTGATGTCCGCGCGGACACCGGAGGAGATCCGGGCCGGGCGGGTGATGTCGACGCAGTGCATGTTCCACCACGCGCTGCAGCACGAGCGGGACCTGGGGCTGAACCTGTGGGAGCCCGAGGCCGTCGACGTCGAGGGCATCGGCGTTTCGGTGGCCGCGCCGGACGGCGGCCGCGCGCTCGACTGGTTCGCCGAGCTGGACCACCCGGCGCAGTCGGTCGACCAGCGGGTGAAGATGGCCGGCTGGCTGGAGCTGTTCGAGGACCGCGGTGGCAAGCTCGTCATCCACGGCGTGATGACGTCCGAACTGGACGCGCTGGCCCGGCTGTACGACCTGGTGATCATCTCGGCCGGCAAGGGCGAGCTGGTCCAGCTGTTCGACCGGGTGCCCGAGCGGTCGCCGTACACCCAGCCGATGCGCGCGCTTTCGCTGGTCTACGCCCACGGGGTCACCCGGCGGCCGGAGCACCCGGACCAGGCGGGGGTGCGGTTCAACATCGTCCCCGGCGTCGGCGAGCTGTTCATGATCCCGGCGTACACGCTGACCGGGAACTGCGACATCCTCTTCTTCGAAGGGGTGCCCGGCGGGCCGCTGGACTGCTTCGGCGACCACCCGGGCCCGGAGCAGCACTTCGCGCGCGTGCTCGACCTGATGCGGCAGTTCGTGCCGTGGGAGTACGACCGCTGCCGCGACGCGGAGCTGACCGACGCGAAGGCGACCCTGGCCGGCGGGTACACCCCGGTGGTCCGTCATCCGGTCGGCACGCTGCCGGGTGGGGCGATCGTGCTGGGCATGGCCGACGTCGTCGTGGCGAACGACCCGATCACCGGGCAGGGCTCCAACAGCGCGAGCCACTGCGCGGCGACCTACCTGGACGCCATCGTGGCCCACGGCGAGCAGCCGTTCGACGCCGCGTGGATGGAAGCGACGTTCGAGCGCTACTGGGAGTACGTCCGGCACGTCACCGACTGGACCAACGCGCTGCTCCTGCCGCCGCCCCCGCACGTGCTCCAGATCCTCGGGGTGGCGCAGCAGAACCCCACCGTGGCGAAGCGGTTCGTGAACGGATTCGCCGATCCCACGGATTACCGCCACTGGTTCATGGACTCCGCACGCTGGGAGAAATACCTGGCAGAGGTCTAGATCGCGGTGGCGCCGCACTGTCGCGGAGGGACGATTCGGGCTACGGTTGTCACGTAGCGTGAAGACGACAGGGTGGCACACCGGAGGTGCGTGGCATGCGGGCGATGTGGAAGGGCTCGGTGTCGTTCGGGCTGGTCAGCATCCCGATCCAGATGTACGCCGCCACCGAGAACAAGAACGTCTCCCTGCGGCAGGTGCACGAGGCCGACGGCGGCCGGATCCAGTACAAGCGGTTCTGCACGATCGACGGCCAGGAAGTGCCGTACGCCGAGATCGCCAAGGGCTACGAGCTGCCCGACGGCGAGATGGTGGTGATCACCGACGCCGAGATGGCCGAGCTGCCGCTGTCCAGCCAGCGCACGATCGACGTGCTGGAGTTCGTGCCGCTCGAGTCGATCGACCCGATCCAGTACGACCGGACGTACTACCTGGAACCGCAGAAGAACGCGGTGAAGCCGTACATCGTGCTGCGGGACGCGCTGCACAAGTCGAGTCAGGTGGCCGTCGCGAAGGTCGCGGTCCGCCAGCGGGAGAGCATGGCGGTGCTGCGGGTGCACGCCGACGTGCTGGTGATGACGACGATGCTGTGGCCGGACGAGGTCCGCGAACCCGACTTCCCGTTCCTGCGCGACGACCCGCCGCAGATCCGGCCCCAGGAGCTGACCATGGCCGGGTCGCTGATCGACTCGCTGGCCGAGCCGGTGTTCGAGCCGGACAAGTACCGCGACCACTACCGCGAAGCCCTTGAAGAGATGATCGAGGCGAAGGTCGCGGGGGACGAGACGACCAAGCCCGCGGCGGTCACCGCCAAGGCCGACGTCGTCGACCTGATGGCGGCGCTCCAGGCCAGTGTGGACGCCGCGAAGAAGTCGCGGCGGCCGGCGGACTCGGCGGAGTCCATTTCGGAGGCGTCCGATGAGGACGCCAAGCCGGCGAAGAAGAAGCCGGCCGCGCGCAAGCGTGCGCCGAAGTCCGCCTGACGCCCGTGCGGCCGTCAAGGGCCTGACACGATCGTGTATGCAGCCGTGTACACCGGCTTGGCAATGTGCTAACACTAACGAGGTCCTTCGGCTCTCCCTCCCCCTCGGAGCCGGAGGACCCCTTTCGTTCCCGGGCGGTGTCCGGTGTGGATATGTCAGCCCTCGATGTACAGTTCATCCCATGGTGACCTGTGAGACGCGGGAGTCGGCGCTGGCCCGCATCGGGCGCGCCCTGGCCGACCCGACCCGCTGCCGCATCTTGACCACGCTGCTCGACGGCCCCGCGTATCCCGGGCGCCTCGCCGCCGAGCTCGGGCTGAGCCGGTCGAACGTGTCGAACCACCTGTCGTGCCTGCGGGGCTGCGGGCTCGTCGTGGCCGGCTACGAGGGCCGTCAGGTGCGGTACGAGATCGCGGACGCGCGGCTGGCCCGCGCGCTGGCCGAGCTCGTCCAGGTCGTCCTGGCGGTCGAACCGGGGGAAGCCTGCGAGGATGCGCCGGTGGTGGCGCGGTGAGGCCGAAACCGGTCGCGGACGCCTGTGCCGACGGCTGCTGTGCGCCGGCCGCGGTGGGCCCGGATCGCCGGCCGGCGCTGGTGCGGCGGGTCCGGCTGCTCGTGGCGGCGACCATCACCTACAACGTCGCCGAGGTCGTCGCCCTGACGGCCGGCGCCGCAGCTTCGTCCGGGGCGCTGATCGGCTTCGGGCTGGATTCGGTGATCGAGGTCGCCTCGGCCGTCGCCGTCGCCTGGCAGTTCTCCGGACGCGATCCGGAGGGTCGCCAACGACGGGCATTGAAAGCGATCGCGATTTCGTTCTTCGTGCTCGCGATTTACGTGACGGGCGAAGCTGTCAGTACGTTTTTCACCGGCCGTGCGCCGGAAAGCTCCCGGACCGGAATCGTGCTCGCGGCCATTTCCCTCGTGGTGATGCCCGCGCTCTCCCGGGCTCAGCGCCGCGCCGGAAGGGAACTCGGATCCACCAGCGCCGTCGCGGATTCGCGGCAGACTTTGCTCTGTGCTTGCCTTTCCGCGGTCCTGCTGGCGGGTTTGCTCCTCAACGCCCTGTTCGGCTGGTGGTGGGCCGACCCGGCGGTCGCGCTCGCGATCGCGGGGGTGGCGGTGCGGGAAGGCCGAACGGCCTGGCGCGGCCAGCATTGCTGCTGACGCGCCAGGCCGTCCGAAGGGGTCCCGGGATCAGTACCAGTGCGCGCGGCCACCGATCCGGCGGCCGGTGCCGCCCAGGATGGCCAGTGCCACGCCGGCCACCGCGAGAATGATACCGATGGTGTACAGCACCGGGATGCCCACGATGAACCCGATGACAAGAAGAATCACACCGAGAATGATCACTTGACACACTCCTTCGCATGAGACCCGGCCCGGCTCCGTGCCGTCCGGGCGGATGCGCTCTCGAGGGAAGGATGGCCAGTTTCGGGATAAACCAAACTACGGCGAATGGAGCAATCTTGGATCAGTACCGATAGTGATCGAGCTTGTACGGACCTTCGGCGTCGACCCCGATGTACTCCGCCTGCTCCTTCGTGAGCTTGGTGAGCTTCACGCCGAGCGCGTCGAGGTGCAGGCGGGCCACCTTTTCGTCGAGGTGCTTCGGCAGCCGGTGGACGTCGGTGGCGTACTCGCCGGGCTTGGTGAACAGCTCGATCTGCGCGATCGCCTGGTTGGTGAACGAGTTCGACATCACGAACGACGGGTGCCCGGTCGCGTTGCCCAGGTTCATCAGCCGCCCCTCGGACAGCACGATGATCGCGTGGCCGTCCGGGAACGTCCACTCGTGCACCTGCGGCTTGATCTCGTTCTTCGTGACACCCGGGAGCTTCGCCAGCCCGGCCATGTCGATCTCGTTGTCGAAGTGACCGACGTTGGCGACGATCGCGTTGTGCTTCATGCGGCTCATCTGGGCGGCGGAAATGATGCCGAAGTTCCCGGTCGTGGTGATGAAGATGTCGGCGGTGGTCACCACGTCGTCGAGCTCGACGACGTCGAGCCCGTCCATCGCCGCCTGCAGCGCGCAGATCGGGTCGATCTCGGTGACCGACACCCGGGCGCCCTGGCCGCGCAGCGCCTCCACGGCGCCCTTGCCGACGTCGCCGTACCCGCAGACGACCACGCGCTTGCCACCGATCATGACGTCGGTGGCCCGGTTCAGCCCGTCCACAAGGGAGTGCCGGATGCCGTACTTGTTGTCGAACTTCGACTTGGTCACCGAGTCGTTGACGTTCATCGCGGGGAAGAGCAGCTCGCCGTCCTTGGCCAGCTTGTAGAGCCGCTTGACGCCGTTGGTGGTTTCCTCGGTGACACCGCGGATCTCCTTGGCCATCCGGGTGAAGCGGTCGCCGTCGGCCGCCAGGCTCGCGCGCAGGGTGCCGAGGACGATCCGGTACTCTTCCGGGTCCTCTTCGGACGGTTGCGGCACCGCGCCCGCCGCCTCGAACTCGACTCCCTTGTGGACGAGCAGGGTGGCGTCGCCCCCGTCGTCGAGGATCATGTTCGGGGCTTCGCCGCCGGGGAAGGCGAAGAGCCGGTCGGTGCACCACCAGTACTCGTCGAGCGTCTCGCCCTTCCACGCGAACACCGAGGTGCCCGCCGGGGCGTCCGCGGTGCCGTCCGGGCCGACGACGACCGCGGCGGCGGCTTCGTCCTGGGTGGAGAAGATGTTGCAGGACACCCACCGCACCTGCGCGCCGAGCGCCACCAGCGTCTCGATGAGCACGGCGGTCTGCACCGTCATGTGCAGCGATCCGGCGATGCGGGCGCCCTTCAGCGGCTGGGCGGCGGCGTACTCGCGGCGGATCGCCATCAGGCCGGGCATCTCGTGCTCGGCCAGCCGCAGCTGGGTGCGGCCGGCGTCGGCCAGTGCGAGGTCGGCGACGGCGAAGTCGAGGCCATTGCGGGTCTGCAGTTTGTCACTCATGCTCGGGTGCACTCCGGAGTTCGTCGGGATGCGCTCGGGAGGCAGCACGGAAGTCCACGGGGACAACGAGAAAGGCACCTCCCTCACGGGAGGCGCCCTTGGAGTCGTGGTCACGGGCCGAGCGTGGCGGAAGAGAATTCCGTCGCAGCGCCTCTCGGCCCGCAACCAGGATGGCAAAGCCGCCGCGAGGCTGTCAAGCGAGCGAGCGGGCCATGAGAACGTCGTCGACGTCCTCGCCGTCGATGCGGAATTCGCCCCGCAGCACGCCTTCGGTGACGAACCCGCAGCGCTCGTAGACCCGGCGGCCTCGACGAGGTGGCGCGATGCCCAGCCGCTGCCGGTCCGGGTCGACGGCGAGCCCGTCGACCACCAGCACGTGCCGGTGGGCGGGGATGCCGAACCCCTCGCCGAGCCGGACGTACCCGGCGACGGCGCCGTCCTGCTCGGCGACGAGGACATCTTCGGGCCGCGTTCCGCCGTCGAAGAACGGCGTGCCGGCCGGCGGGGCGGGAGCGGGGGACACGGCCGGGGTCCAGGTGCGCTCGTCGATCTTCGCGAGGACCGCTTCGTCCTCGGCGCGGGCCGTCCTGGTGGTGATCATCCCGCGAGCTCCCGCCAGGCCTGCTCCACGATCGCGGCCAGCTCCCGCGGGTCACGGTTGCCTTCGGAGCTCAGGCTCCGCAGCGTGACGGTCAGGCCCGGGCCGGTGCGCTGGCAGTTGGTGACGACGATCTGCTCGGGGTCCGGCGTCGACCCGGCGGGCGTGGAAGGATTGTGCCGCAGGCACTGCACGGCGCCGACGCGCACGAGTTCGGTGCTCGGCGCGGCCAGGCCGAGCGCCTCGGTGTCCTCGTAGGGCGCCACGAGCTCGGGGGAGGACGCGCGCACGGCGACCAGCTGGACCGCGCGTTGCAGTCCGGAGTCCTGGTACTGCTGGGCGATCGCGCCGGCCCCGCCGTAGGCCGCCGACACGCGGGCCGCGGTCTCCCGGTCGGTCTTCTCGATGCGGGCGATCATGGGCTGCCCCCTGACCTTGTCGAGCTTCGCGATCGCCTCCTGGGCCCGGTCGAGCGCGCCCAGGGTGGCGGGTGCGGACAGCGGCCGCCCGCTCGGGCCGCCGCCGAGCAGGCTCAGCACCAGCCACGGCACGCCGACCAGCAATGCGCCGGCCAGGAAGCCGATCAGGCCGGTCACGGCCGGCCGGGCCAGGAGCGCGCGGCGCGGTAGCGGGTTCCCCATCGGCGGCCCGGGCGCGGGTTCGAGCGGGAACTGCTGCGGGAATCCCTGCGGCGGGTCGGCGGTCACCACGCCATCGTGGCGCAGTCCGGAACGACACGGAAGAGCAGTTCGCCCCGCGGCGTCAGAGCAGGTGCGCGCGCCGCCAGAGGCCCTCGGAGCGGCCGCCGATCAGGCCCGCGTCGCGGAGGAACGGCACGATCTTCCCGGCCATCCAGCGGCGCGTCTCGTGGAAGTGCGGGTTCGCCAGCGCCGCGGCGCGGCCTTCGCGGGGGTCGATCCCGACGCTGCGGTAGATCCGCGGGTCGACCATGCTGTCGATGACGCCGTACGCGACCAGCGCGGTCCGCAGCCGGTGCCGCCGCAGCGCCGCCTTCGACAGCTTCGGCGTCTCCCGCAGCACCTCCTCCTTGGCGAAACGGACGTGCCGGGCCTCCTCGACCACGTGGATGCGGTTGACCGAGCGGATCAGCGGCTGGATGCCGTCGTCGTCCATCATCGACCGCTGCAGCCGGTCGGTGGTCTCCTCGGCGACCAGCACGCTCGCGAACATCGACGGCCCGGAGGCGGTCGCGCCGAACACCTTCGCGGCGCGGTGCACCACTTTCGGGACGCCGTAGCGCGGGACGCCGAGCCGCTCGGCGGTGCGGGCGAACATCACCGAGTGCCGCGTCTCGTCCCCGATCTCGGTGAGCGCGTACTGCGCGTGCTCGGTGCGCGCGTCGAGGTCGAAGACGTACCGGGCGAGCAGGTGCATCAGGACGATCTCGAACCACAGGCCGACGCTCATGATGCTGGCGATCTCGTGCTTGGACAGCTCGATCCGCTGCTCCGGCGTCAGCCGCGCCCAGAGGTCCGTGCCGTAGAGCGAGAGGCGTTCCAGTGGCATGTAGGCCTTGCCCTCGGCCAGGGGTGCGGCCCAATCGACGTCGACGTAGGGGTCGTAGGAGTTCTTCGCGGAGCTCTTGAGCAGGCGAGCCGCGGTGACGTCCCGGTTCTGGGCCTCGACGCCCATGGCGGCCTCCGGAAGTAGGGGGTACGCGATGTACTAGCTAGATTGGGAGCGTACACCGCCCGGCGGTGCCTGAGTAGGCTTTCGCCGTGACCAAGGTCGACGGACGGGCGACGCGCTGGGCGGGCCAGCAGGAGCGGCGGCGCGCCGGGTTCGTCGACGCCGCGCTGGCGGCCATCGCCGAGCACGGCCCGGACGTCTCGACCGAGCAGATCGCCGAGCGCGCCGGCGTCGCTCGCACCCGCCTGTACCGGCACTTCGACGGCGCGGCCGACCTCCAGCGCGCGATCGCCCAGCGCGCGGCCGAGCTGGTGACGGCCGACCTCGCGCCGCTCTGGCACCCCGAGGGTTCCCCGAACGAGATGATCTCCACGGTGATCTCGACGCACCTGCGCTGGCTGACCGAGCACGCCCACCTGCACCGCTACCTCACCCGGACGCTGCCGGGCGGCCCGGACGACCGCCCGGACGTCCGCGGCGCCATCGCCCGGCACCTCAGCCGGCTGTTCACCGGCTACCTCACGGCGTTCGGCCTCGACCCGGCCCCGGCGGACACGATCGCGTTCGGCCTGGTCGGCTACGTCGAATCGGCGACGACCCGCTGGCTCGACCACCCGGGCACGCTCAGCCTGGCCCAGCTGACCGGCCAGCTCACGGGCACGATCTGGGCGATGCTGGACCACACGCTGCGCGCGGGCGGGGTGGAACTGAACCCGGACCGGCCCCTGCCGCTGCCGGATGACCTCGCGCCGCGGTCGTGAGTAGTAATCAGGGTTCTAACCCGAATTGCCACTCACGACGGCTCGCGCGGGAATTCGGCTCGCACGCCCAGCAGCCGCACCGCCCTGGTCAGGGCGAACCTGCCGAGCACCTCCTGGGCGGCGCGGTCGATCTCGGCGGCGTCCGACGTCGGTTCCGGCAGGGTGACGCTGTGCGTGTGGGTCAGGAACGGCACGAACCGCACCTTGACCGCCACCCGCGCCGCCGGGCGGCCCTCCTCGACGACGTCCTGACCGACCCGCTTCGCCAGTGCCGAGACCTCCGCCGCCATCTCCGCGGGGTCGGTCAGGTCGTGCTGGAACGTCGTCTCGCGGCTGCGCGAGCGGGCCACCCACGGCGTGGCGCTCACCTCGGCGTCGCTGATGCCGCCGCCGAGCAGCCGCAGCCAGGGGCCCGTCTTCGGGCCGAACCGCGCGGCCAGCTCGGCCGGATCCGCGCCGGCCAAATCCAGCACTGTCCGAATGCCCAGCTCGGCCAGCTTCTTCGCCGTCTTGCCGCCGATGCCCCACAGCGCGTCGGTCGGGCGGGCCGCCATCACGTCCCACCAGTTCTCCTGCGTCAGCCGGAAGATCCCGCCCGGCTTGCCGAACCCGGTGGCGAGCTTGGCCCGCAGCTTGTTGTCGCCGATCCCGACCGCGCACGACAACCCCGTTTCGCGCGCCACCGCCTCCTGGATCGAGCCGGCCAGCGCCTCCGGGCCATCGGTTTCGGCCCCGGCGAAGGCTTCGTCCCAGCCCAGCACCTCGAGCACGACCGGCAGTTCCCGCACCGCCGCCATCACGCGCGCCGACACCTCGAGGTAGGCGTCCGGGTCGCTGGGCAGGAAGACGGCGTCCGGGCAGCGCTTGGCGGCGAGCCGCAGCGGCATGCCGGACTGGATGCCGAACTCGCGGGCCTCGTAGGACGCCGTCGCGACGACGGCGCGTTCGGCCGGGTCGCCGTTGCCGCCGACCACCACGGGTTTCCCGCGCAGCTCCGGGTGGCGGGCGATCTCGACCGCGGCGATGAACTGGTCGAGGTCGACGTGCAGGACCCACTTCACGCCGCCCAGTCTGCCTCAGATCCGGTGCCGCGCCACGTGGGTCCAGACGGTGGCGGTGAGCGCGAGGATCCCGCACAGCGTGACGCCGGGGTCGGGCAGGACCAGGCCCAGGACCAGGAGCGTCACGGCGGTGATGTCGAAGAAGAGCAGCAAGGCGCCGCGGAACGTGCGCGACTTCGGGCACTTGCCCTCGCGAAGCGCAGCAGCCAGATCCGGGTCGCTGAGCTCGAGACTGCGCTCGATCTTCTCGAGTTCGGTGCGGTCGTGGTGACTGAGCATCGGGTCACTCCTTCGGCGCCGGACTCGCCGTGTCGCCTGAGCGAATACCCAATCGTCCGCCGAACGAACCGCCGAACGTCTGCTGATTTCGTGCTTTTTACTGCGCCGACCGGGTGATCCGCGCTCAGTGATCGGGTCCGGCCACGTTAAGTTGCCTCTCGAACGTGGCCGGTGACGGCCCGGACGACGGAGGGGACGCCCGCGCGGGCGGCCGTTGGGGGCCGGCGTGGTCCCGGCTTCCCCGCGTGCGTGCCGGGTCGCGCCGGCCGGGCCCTTCAAACAGCCGGAGGACTTGATGACCCTGCCCACCGAACCGATCGGGAGCATCCCGCGGCCCGGTTACCTCGTCGAAGGGCTCGGCGAGTTCGCTGCCGGCCGGATCGACGCCGCCGCGCTCGCCGAGCTCGAAAGCCGGGCGCTGGCGGACACGATCCGCCGGTTCGAGGAGACGGGTTCACCGGTGCTGAGCGACGGCGAGCAGGGCAAGCCGAGCTTCGCGACGTACCCGCTGGCCGGGCTGGCCGCGCTGGCGCCCGACGGCGTCGTCATCCCGTTCGCCGACGGGCACACCCGGCAGCTGCCGCGGCTCACCGCGGGCCCGTTCCGCTACGCCACCCACGCGGACTCGTACCTGACCCGGGCGAAGGCGCTGACCACCCGGCCCGTCAAACAGGCGGTGATCGCCGCGTCCGCGCTCTCGCTGATCTACCCGGGCGACGGCATCGAGGGCTATGCGCAGGAGCAGTTCGTCGCCGACCTGGTGGACGAGGCCGAAGCGGACATCCGGGGCAGCCTCGACGCGGGCGCGGACAGCGTGCAGCTCGACTTCACCGAGGGACGCCTGTCGCTGAAGCTCGACCCGTCCGGCGGGCTGCTGCGGCAGTTCGTCGAGCTCAACAACGCCGTGCTCGACCGGTTCACCGCCGAGGAGCGCGCGAAGATCGGCGTCCACACCTGCCCGGGCGGCGACCAGGACTCCGTGCACAGCCTCGACGTCGACTACGCGGGTCTGCTGCCGGCGCTGTTCGACCTCCGGGCCGGCCGCTTCTTCGTCCAGCTGGCCAGTGAAGCCGACCCGGAGCGCGCGCTGCGGGTGATCGCCGATCACCTCCGGGCGGACCAGCGGATCTTCGTCGGCGTCATCGACCCGATCGACCCGCGGGTGGAGACCCCGGAGGAGGTCCGGGACCGGGTGCTCACGGCGGCGAAGTACCTGCCGGCCGACCGGCTGGGCACCTGCGACGACTGTGGGTTCTCGCCGTTCGCCGACGACACGTCGACCTCGCGCGACATCGCCTTCGCGAAGATCGAGGCCCGGGTCGAGGGCACTCGGCTGGCGTCCGAGGTGCTCGGCTGACGACGGCGTGGGCCCGGGGGTGCCGCCCCGGGCTCACGCCGTTGCGGCGGTGGTGCCCGCGACGGCCGAGTTCGAATTTGAACTTCGTGTAGGGTCGATCTTGTGGGTGACTCCAGGGGTGACGGCATGACGGCCGAGGTGCGGACGCGGGTGCGGATTCCGCTGCGGCTCGGCGGCGGCGTCGCGGTCGACGCCGAAGCCGTCACCTTCCGCGGCCTGGCCGACGGTGGTGAGCACCTGGCGTTCGTGCTGGGCACCCCCGGCGAGGTACCGCTGGTGCGGCCCCACTCCGAGTGTCTCACCGGCGACGTCTTCGGGTCCGCGCGCTGCGACTGCGGCCCGCAGCTGGCCGAGGCCGTCGCGCGGATCTCCGAGACCGGCGGCTACCTGCTCTACCTGCGCCAGGAGGGCCGGGGGATCGGGCTGTACAACAAGCTCGACGCGTACGCCCTGCAGGACGGCGGCCTCGACACCTACGCCGCGAACACCGCGCTCGGCCTGCCCGAGGACGCCCGTGACTACACGGTCGCCGCGCAGATGCTGGGCGCGCTCGGGGTGGACCGGGTGGACCTGCTGTCGAACAACCCGGACAAGGCGGCGCAGCTGCGGGCGGCCGGGATCGCCGTGCGCGGCCAGGTCGCGACCGGTGTCTTCGCGACCGAGAACAACGTCCGGTACCTGCGGGCGAAGGCCGAGCTGACCGGGCACACGCTCACCCTGCCGGGCATCGCCAGCTAGGTCAGGCGCTGAGCCGCGGCCGCCGCGGGGCCCGTCGTCAGCTTTTCCAGCAGTCCGATCAGGACCGTGCGTTCCGCGGGGGTCAGTGACGCCGCCCAGGCCTGCTCGCGCAGGTTGTGCTCCTGGTAGGCCTCCGCGACGGCTGCGTGGCCCGCTTCCGTGAGCGCCAGCTGCACCGCGCGGCGGTCGCGGGGAACCGGGGCGCGCGTCACCAAGCTGTCCCGTTCCAGGGTCTTGACCAGCGCCGACACCGCCGCGCGGCTCATCCCGGCGAGCCGGGCCGCGTGCCGGGACTCGAGCGGGCCTGCCAGCCACAGGACGAACAGCACGCGGAAGCCGCCCCAGCTCCAGCCGCGCGGCCGGTGGACCGTCGACTCCCAGTCGTAGACCAGCGCGCCGGCCAGCCGGTGCAGCGTCAGGCCGAGGCGCATCGCCACCGGGTCGACCGCGGGCAGCTCGGCCTGCGTCTTCCCGATCGCGTAGTCGACGAACGAGAGGTAGTCGAGGTCGGCCGGTCGGTCGGTCATGCGGCCCAGGTTAGGGGACGGAGGGTTCCGCGCGGGGGTCCGGCGGCGCTAGCCTGGACCGTCAGATGGTCAATCCTTTGACGATCAAGGCGACCCGAACATCGGCGCGATCGAAGGCGAGGACTTCCTCGTCTGCTTCGAAGCGCTGGCCACGCCCGTGGCGGCCGGCGACTGGCTCGCCACACTGCGGGAGCACACCGACAAGCCCGTGCGGTAACTGGTGCTGAGCCACTACCACGCCGTGCGCGTACTCGGCGCCTCCGCGTTCGGCGCCGACGTGATCGTCGCCCACGAGAACACCCGCACCCTGGTCGCCGAGCGCGGCAAGGAGGGCTGGGAAAGCGAGTTCGGCCGGATGCCGAGGCTGGCGAAGGGCGCGGAGTCGGTGCCGGGACTGACCTGGCCGACGCTGACGTTCTCCGACCGGCTCACCATCGATCTCGGCGGCGACCGCGGCGACCTCGTCCTGCAGTACTGCGGACGCGGCCACACCGAGGGCGACATCGTCGCCTGGCTGCCCCGCGAGAAGATCCTCTACGCCGGCGACCTCGTGGAAGCCGAAGCCGCGCTGTACACCGGCGACGCGTTCCACCGCGACTGGGCGTCGTCCACTTTGGACCGGGTGGCCGCGTTCGACGCCGAAGTGCTGATCGGCGGCCGCGGAGGCGTGAGCCGCGGCCGCGAAGCAGTCGCCGCCGCCATCGCGCAGACCCGGCACTTCCTGACCACGATGCTCCGCGAGGCCGGCGCGGTGCACGCCGCCGGTGGCATGCTCAAGGAGGCCTTCGAGCGCACGCACGCGGCCTTGCACGAGCAGTACGGCCAGTGGCCGATCTTCGAGCACTGCCTGCCCTTCGACGTCTCGCGGCTGTGGGACGAGCTGTCCGGCATCGAGCGGCCGGTGATCTGGACCGCCGAACGCGACCGCGAAGTGTGGGGCCGGCTCCAAGGATGAGAGCCGCGGTCCTCGGCAGCGGCCCGGTCGGCCGGACGGCCGCGCTGCTGCTCGCGCGCTGGGGCGTGCCGGTGGTGCTCGTCGACGAGCACGAGCGGCGCGTTCCCGCGGGGTCCAAGGCCATCTGCCACCAGCGGGACACCCTCGACGTCTGGGCGTCGCTCGGCGCCGGGTGCCTCGCCGGGGAAGGGCTGACCTGGACGACCGCGCGGACGTTCCACCGCGACCGGGAGCTGTTCTCGCTGACCCTGCCGGACGCGGGCTCCGCGCTCCCGCCGTTCGTCAACCTGTCGGTGGCGGCCACGGGAGCCCGGACGGTCGAGATCCCGGTGGGCGGCGCCCTGGGCGCGCGTCCGGGCGAAGCCTGGCTGGTCCGCCCGGACGCGTACGTCGCCGCGGTGTTACGGGTAGGAGACGAGCGGGCTCACCTGGTGCCCGGTGTTCGCGGGGTCACCCGTGTCGTCGACGACGTGGGCGATCGTGCCGACGCCGCCGAGTGACACGGACACGACGTTGTGGAGCCGGACCCCGGGCGTGTTCGGCACTTCGAACGAGTGACTGGCCACAATGGACGGATTCGTGTCGAAGAAGCAGTAGCTGCCCAGGCCCCAGCCTTCGTGGCTGGTCACCGAATCGGCCACCTTGTACGCCGCCCAGCCCTGCCGGCCGCCGCCGCTGGACCAGGACGCCTGGTCCGGCGGGTCGTACGGCAGCTCGTTCTGGAAGAAGTACGTCCGCCCGCCGTTGCCGTTCCAGAGCACCTCGTACTGCTGGTAGTGCTCGACGAACAGACCGTACATCGTGACGTGCGCGCCGTTGACGACCAGGCCGTTGGCCGCGGTGTTGACGTTCCAGCCGACGCCGTTCGAGTGGTCGCCGCGCCACAGCCACATGTGGTCGCCGAGGACGTTGTTCGAATTGACCACCAGCGTCTGTGTCGCCTTCCCGACGGCCGCGCCGCCGATCCGGAAGAACACGTCGTGCAGGGACGTCGGGTCGGCCGCGTGGTTCGTGGCCGAACCCGGCTGGCCGACCTGCACGAGCACCGGCGAGTTCACCGCGCCCGCGTCGATCAGCAGCCCGGCGATCTTCACCCCGTCCACATCGGACGTCGTGATCGCCGCGGTCCCGTTGGTGGGCATCAGCGTCGCCAGGCCGAGGCCGAGCACCACGGTGTCCGGGCGCGTGACGTTCAGCGCCTGGTCGAGGTGGTACACACCGGGCGTCACGAGCAGGTGCTTGCCCGCGGCCAGTGCCGCGTTCAGCATCGCGGCCGAGTCCGACGGGTGCGCGACGTAGAACTCGCTGAGCGAGATCGACTGCCCGGCCGGCGCGCCGTGGCCCCAGCTGGTGCCGGACGAGTTCTGCCGCACCGCCGGGACGAAGACGTTGTAGCTGCCGGAACCGTCGACGTAGAGGAACGGCTTCTCGCGGATCACCGGGGTCTGGCCGACGACCGTCTCCGGCGGGTTCGGGAAGGACGCCGGCGGCGTGCCGGTCGAGCCGACGAACACCATGTTCCAGACGCCGCCCTGCCAGCCGCCGAGCTCGCTGTTGCGGGTGAGGAACTGCTGCTGAGAACCGGAAACGGCGACGCCGTCGATCTTGCTGTCGGCGATCAGCCCACCGCTCGCCCAGCCGTCGCCGCCGTTCCACAGCTGGATCTGGCTGCCCTTGAGGTGCATCCGGCGGTAGGGCGCGGCCTGCGCGACGGCCCACCGCTCGACCTGGCCGGCCGGCAGCGTCACCGACAGGTTCTCGGCCGACCGCCAGAAGTTCTGCGTCGCGTTGCCCTTGTTGGCCGGGTTGTCACCCTGCTGCAGCCAGTCCGCCTCGACGCGGACGTGGCCGTCGAGGTTGACGTCGTCGGGGGAGAGGCCGAGCCCGGCGACCTGCTCGTAGAAGCCGAGGTTGACGTCGGCGTCGTAGCTGCCCGGCTTGAAGAGCACCGCATAGCGCTCATTGCCGAACTGGTTGGTGTGCTGCTGGTCCGCGAGCTGCGTCAGCCGGTTCTGGACCGTCGCGGCCGGGGTCGAGGGGTCGAACACCGACACGTTCGGCCCGAGGTCCGGGTTGCGTGGATCGGTCGGCGGGATCGGGGTGGTGCCGCCGGTGCCGTGCGCGGCGACCTCCCACAGCGAATAGCCGTACTGCGTGGCCCGCTGGGTGCCGGTGATCCGGAGGTATCGGGCGGTCCCGGTGACGGGCACGGTCTGCGTGCCGCCGGTGCCGGTGGTGGTCGAGTACGCCGTGGTCCAGCCGGTGGCGTCGGCGGACAGCTGGACGGTGAACGCCTTCGCGTAGGCGGCTTCCCAGCTGAGCACCACGTCGCAGAGCTGCTGCGCGGAGCCCAGGTCGACCTGCAGCCATTGCGGGTCGCCGAACGCGCTGGACCAGCGCGTGCCGGTGTTGCCGTCGACCGCGGCGGACGCGGGCGTCCCGCCGTTCTCGGTGGACGACGCGGTCGCGGCATGCCCCTGGGCGAGGTTCGTGGTGCCGCACGCGGCGGCTTGGGCCGGTGCGGAGCCGACCACTGCCGCGGTGGTGACCGCGGTGACCAAGGTGGCGGCGATGACGAGGAGGCGGTGTACCGGGGAGAACGTCGTTGATCTCATGACCCTGCCTGCTGAATCGGGAGGACGGCGAAAGGCGGCGGACCGGGCGAGCCCCACAGCTCGCGCCGGCGTCGGGTGGTGCGACGGGTTCGCGCCGGGTCACCCACCGGCACCGTGAGCCGGAGGAGCGGTACCGGGGGTGAGCAGGTGCGAACCGGTCAGCCCGAAAGGTGCTTGTCGCGGCGGAACTGCTCCGGGTGGCGGTCACGGAACCGGTTCCGTCGATGAGTTCGCAGTTAACAGCGCCGGGTTCGGCGGAGTCAAGGTTCCGGCGCGGATTCTCCTCGCCCGGACCAGTCTTCCGCGTGGTCCGTGACCGTCCGGCGCAGGACCGTTGACATTTTACGGTCCTTTATTTATATCTTGAACTAAGAGCGTGCCGAAGGCCGGGAACCCCACACCCGCGCCGAGGACCACGTGAGCCGATCCGCACCGGGGCAAGGCCGCCCCGGTGCCGGTTCGCCGTGGAGGTGCCCATGCAACGCCGCATGCCGAGGACCCGGGTTCTCGCCGTCCTCGCCCTGACCCTGGCCGCCCTGCTGACCGCCCCGGTCGCGCAGGCTGCGCCCCTGCTGCTCTCCCAAGGCCGTCCGGTGACGGCGTCCTCGACCGAATCCGCTGCCTTCCCGGCCTCGGCCGCGGTCGACGGCGACCCGGGTACCCGCTGGTCCAGCGCTTTCGGCGACCCCCAGACGCTGCAGGTGGACCTCGGCTCGACCCAGCAGCTGTCCCAGATCGTCCTCAACTGGGAAGCCGCCTACGCCAAGGCTTTCACCATCCAGGCGTCCACCGACGGCGGTACGTGGAGCACGCTGTATTCGACCACCACCGCGTCCGGCGGCACCCAGACGCTGAACGTCACCGGCAGCGGCCGGTACGTCCGGCTCACCGGCACCCAGCGCGCCACGCAGTACGGCTATTCGCTCTGGGAGTTCCAGGTCTACGGCGGGGGCGGCACGACCCAGCCCGGTGACGTCCTGCTGTCCTACGGGAAGCCCGGCACGGCGTCTTCGTCCCAGGACGACGGCGCCTGCCCTGGCTGTCTCCCGGCGAAGGCGTTCGACCACGACCCGGCCACGCGCTGGGCGACCAGCGCGACCACCGGCTGGGTCGACCCGGGCTGGCTCACCGTCGACCTCGGCGCGCCCGCCGCGATCCACCAGGTCGTCCTGCAGTGGGACCCGGCCTACGCGGTCGCCTACCAGCTCCAGGTGTCGAACGACAACGCGAACTGGACCTCGATCCACTCGACCACGACCGGCAAGGGCTTCAAGGAGACGCTGACCGTCAACGGTTCCGGCCGGTACGTCCGGATGTACGGCACCGCCCGCTCCAACGGCTACGGCTACTCGTTGTGGGGCTTCGACGTCTACGGCACGGGAGGCAACCCGACCCCGCCCCCGGCCACGCCGCCGGCGCCGCACTTCCCGGGCACGCTGGTCTGGAGCGACGAGTTCAACGGCGCCGCGGGCGCGACCCCGGACGCGAGCAAGTGGACCGCCGAGACCGGCGCCGGTGTCAACAACGAGCTCGAGTACTACACGAACAACAACAACGCCAAGCAGGACGGCCGCGGCAACCTCGTCATCCAGGTCCGCCGCGAAGCCACCCCGGGCAGCGCGTGCCCGGTCGACCCGATCAGCGGCAGCGGCACCTGCCAGTACACCTCCGGCCGGATCAACACCGCCGGCAAGTTCAGCTTCACCTACGGCCACGTCGAGGCGAACATCAAGGTGTCCGGCACGCAAGGGCTGTGGCCCGCGTTCTGGCTGCTGGGCGCGAACTTCTTCAGCGGCACGCCGTGGCCGAACTGCGGTGAGATCGACATCATGGAGCACGTCGGCAAGGCGCCGAACCTCGCCTACTCGACGATCCACGCCCCGGCCTACAACGGCGCGGGCGGCGTCGGCGCGCCCTACGACCTCGGCCAGGACGTCTCCGCGGGCTTCCACCGCTTCGGCCTCGACTGGGACGCGTCGCACATGACCTTCTCCGTCGACGGAAACGCGTTCGAGACGATCAATCGCGACACCGTGGAGAGCACGCGCGGGCCGTGGGTGTACGACCACCCGTTCTTCCTCATCCTCAACAACGCCATCGGCGGTGACTTCCCCGGCCCGCCGGGAGCCGGGACCGTGCTCCCGCAGGACATGGTGATCGACTACGTCCGGGTGTACCAGTGAAGCGGCTGGCTCTCGGCGCCGTGGTCGCCGCAGGCCTGCTCACCGCGCCGCTGTTCACCGCCCAGGCAGCCCCGGCGCTGCTCTCGCAAGGGCACGCCGTGACCGCGTCCTCCACCGAGAACGCCGCCTTCCCGGCTTCCGCCGTGGTCGACGGCGACCCCGGCACCCGCTGGTCGAGCCTGGCCGCCGACCCGCAGACGCTGCAGGTCGACCTCGGCGCGTCGCACCCGCTCAACCAGGTCGTGCTCCAGTGGGAGGCCGCCTACGCCAAGGCGTTCACCATCCAGGCGTCGGCCGACGGCAGCCAGTGGTCCACTGTGTACTCGACGACGACGGGCACCGGCGGCACGCAGACGCTGCCGGTGACCGGCAGCGGCCGGTACGTCCGGCTGACCACCACCGCGCGAGCCACCCAGTGGGGCGTGTCGCTGTGGGAGTTCCAGGTCTTCGGCGATGGTGCCACCCAGGCGTGCGGCAGCGCGAACGCGGCGCTGCGGCAACCGGCGACGGCCTCCAGCGTCCAGTCCGGCGCCTTCCCGGCTTCGGCGGCGTTCGACGGCGACCTCGGCACGCGGTGGTCGAGCCTGGCCGCGGACCCGCAGTCGATCCAGGTCGACCTGGGCAGCGCGCGACCGGTGTGCGGCGTCGACCTGACGTGGGAGGCGGCGTACGCGAGCGCGTACACGATCCAGCTGTCCGCCGACGGCTCGTCGTGGACCACCGCGGCGACCGTGACCGGCGCGGGCGGCACCGAACACCCGGCCGTCTCGGGGACCGCGAGGTACGTCCGGCTCAACGCCACCGCGCGGGCGACCCAGTGGGGTGTCTCGCTGTGGGAATTCGCTGTCCACACGTCCGACAGTGCCCCGCCGACGACCACTCCCACCAACCCGGGTGGCTGCCCGTGGGTGGGGTCCACCGCACCGGTCGCCGACCGCGTCAACCAGCTGATGGCGGCGATGACCCCGCAGCAGAAGGTCAAGGTGCTGCACGGCAACGGCGCGACCGGGCCCTACATCGGCAACACCGACGCGGTGCCGGAGCTGTGCATCCCGGCGCTCGGCCTGCAGGACGGCCCGGCCGGGGTCGGCGACGGCCTCGACGGCGTCACCCAGTTCCCGGCGCCGGTGTCGGCCGCCGCGACCTGGGACACCGCGCTGCTGAACCGGTACGGCACCGCGATGGGCGCCGAGTTCGCGGGCAAGGGCGTCGACATCGCCCTCGGCCCGACGATCAACCTGGTCCGCGACCCGCGCTGGGGCCGCAACTTCGAGACCTACAGCGAGGACCCGTACCTCGCCGGGGCGGCCGGGACCTCGACGATCCAGGGCATCCAGAGCCAGGGCGTCATGGCGCAGGCCAAGCACGCGGCCGCGTACAACGTCGAGGCCGGGGCGTCGCGCGGCACGCCGTCGGACAACGTGATCATCGACGACCGGACGCTGCACGAGCTGTACCTGCCCGCGTTCCAGCAGGTGGCGAGCCAGGGCCAGGTCGCGTCGATGATGTGCGCCTACAACCGGATCAACGGCGTCCCGGCGTGCCAGAACGCCGGGGTGCTGACGAACGCGATCAAGCAGGACACCGGCTGGGGCGGCTTCGTCGGCTCCGACTGGGGTTCGGCGACCGGTGGTCCGCGGCAGCTGGCCAACGGCGGCCTCGACATGGAGATGCCCGGCGGCGCCTTCTTCGGCCAGGGCCTGCTCGACGCCGTCTCGCGCGGTGAGGTCACGCAGGTCCGCGTCGACGACATGGTCCGGCGGGTGCTGACCCAGATGTTCCGGTTCGGCGTCTTCGACCGAGCCCGCCGGGGGACGCCGCAGTCGGTCGTGACCACTGCGGCGAACGTCGCCACCGCGCGGGACGTCGCCGCGGCCGGTTCGGTGCTGCTGAAGAACACCGGCGTCCTGCCGCTGACCGCGTCGACCAAGTCGATCGCGCTTTCCGGCGGCGACGGGATCGACCCGCAGAACATCGGCGGCGGCAGCGCCAAGGTCAACCCGTCGCCGGCGTCGGTGAACCCGATCAACGGCATCAAGGCCCGCGCCGGGTCCGGCGTCACGGTGTCCTATGTGGACGGCGCGGGTGAGCACGTGCAGACGCCGGACGTCCCGGCGGCGGTCGCGGCGGCTCGCACCGCCGACGTCGCCGTCGTGTTCGCCAGCTACGGCGAGTCCGAGTCCCAGGACCTCGACACGATCGACCTGCAGAACCAGCAGAAAGACCTGATCGACGCGGTCGCCTCGGCCAACCCGCGCACGGTCGTCGTGCTCAACACGGGGTCGGCGGTGACCATGCCGTGGCTGGGCAAGGTCGCCGCGGTGCTCGAGGGCTGGTACCCGGGCCAGGAGAACGGCAACGCGCTGGCGTCGCTGCTCTACGGCGACGTCAACCCGTCGGGCAAGCTGCCGATCAGCTTCCCGAAGCAGCTCGCCGACCTGCCGACGGCGAACGTCCAGCAGTTCCCCGGCGCGAACGACCGGATCGAGTACTCGGAAGGTCTCGACGTCGGCTACCGCTGGTACGACAGCCGCAACCTCGAGCCGCTGTTCCCGTTCGGCTTCGGGCTGTCCTACACGACGTTCGGGTTCTCGAACCTGGTCGTCACCCCGCAGGGCACGAACGGCACCGCGACCGTGACGGCCACGGTGACCAACACGGGCACCCGCGCGGGCGCCGACGTCGTCCAGCTCTACGTCGGCCAGCCGGCCGGCAACGGTGAGCCACCCAAGCAGCTGAAGGGGTTCAAGAAGGTCCAGCTGAACGCCGGGCAGAGCGCTCAGGTGTCGTTCCCGCTCACGCCGCGGGACCTCGCGCACTGGACCGGCTCGTGGACGACGAACGCGGGCCAGTACCGCGTCTACGTCGGTGACTCGTCACGCACCGTGCCGCTGTCGGCGGCGCTGACCGTCTCCTGAGTCGATTCCCGGATCACCAGCGACGTCGGGACGATCAGCGGGCCGTCCGGGGACGGCGCGCCGGCCAGCCGGTCCAGCAGCAGCCCGGCCGCCGCCTCGCCCATCCGCCGCAGCGGCTGGCGGATCGTGGTGAGCGGCGGCTGGGTGTGCGCGGCCAGGGGGATGTCGTCGAAGCCGACGACGGCGACGTCCCCCGGCACCGCGCGGCCGGACTTGCGCAGGCCGGCGAGCACGCCCGCCGCGGTGAGGTCGTTGTGCGCGAAGACCGCGTCGAACTCCGGGCCCGTTTCCAGGAGCTGGAGGATCGCCGCCTCACCGCTTTCGCTCGTGAAGTCGCCTTCGATGATCAGCCGCGGGTCGAGGGTCAGGCCCGCGTCGCGGACGACGTCGTTGAAGCCGTTGAGCCGATCGGCGGTGCAGCCGAAGTCGTGGGGCCCGGTGACGGTCGCGAACCGGGTGCGGCCGGTGCCCAGGAGGTGCCGGGCCGCGGACGCGCCACCCTGCCGGTTGTCCGTGCCCACCGACGGGAACGCGGGACGGCGGCCGCGGTCGTCGATCACCACCACCGGCAGTCCCGAGTCGTGCAGCACCCGCAGGTGCCGCACCGCGTCCGGCGGTTCCACCAGCAGGAGCCCGTCGAACGCCTTCGCCGAAACCTGGCGCGAGAACTCGCCGAGGGAATCGGCGCCGCGGTTGGCGGTCGACAGCAGCAGGCCGTAGCCCTTCGACTCCACGACGTCGGCGACGCCCTGCAGCACCTCGCCCATCCACGGCCACGTCAGCCCCGGCACCAGCATGCCGACCGTGCGCGTCACCCCGCGGGCCAGGCCGACCGCGCCGGCGCTCGGGATGTACCCGGTCGCGGCGATCACCTCGCGCACCCGGATCGCGGTGGCCGCGTCCACGTCGGCCTTGTTGTTGAGCACCCTCGACACGGTCGTCTTGCTCACCCGCGCGCGGCGGGCGACCTCGGCGATCGTGACGCGCATCCGTCCTCCCGAGCGGGGGGTGGCAAGCCCTGTGGTGCCAAGGTACCCGCCCGCGGGCCCGCTGGGACCGGTGCGAGATCGATCAAGTCCGCACGGACAGCCGGGTGAGGCTCGCGTCCCCGGTCCGCCAGTTCGTGCGAATGGCGACGTACCGGGCCGGCCCGTCGGCCGCCGTCCGGTAGGTGACGCCGTCGACGCTGGTTTCCACCGTCGCCGCCGGTCTGCGCCCGGGCGTCCAGGTCAGTTCGACCGCGGAAACCGCCGTCACCGCCCCGAGGTCGACCACCAGCCGGCCGTCCGGCCCCGGCCGCCACGCCGTCGTGGGGTCGTCGTCGACGGCGGCCGCGGGGCTGGACATGCCCGGCGGCAGGGGTTCGGCGGGGAAGGTGGTCCGGCCGAGTGCGTGGTCGGCCAGCGGGTACGGGCGGACATCGCCGAAGACGACCGGCACGGTCCGCCCTGGTGGCAGCAGCACCGGCCGCGCGCGACCACCGGCCGGCGTCACGGTGACGAGCACCGGCAGCACCCCGGCCGGGGCGGTGAGCTCGACCCGGCTCGCGTCGCGGACGACGGCTTTCAGCCCGGCCGGGCCCCGCACGGTGAACCGCGGCGGTTCGATGCGCCCTTCCGCCGGAGCCAGCGCGTAGGACAGTTCCGTGCCCGTCCGGGTGACGGTTTGCTCGCCGCGGTACAGCCGGGTTTCCCCCGGGAGGGTCACGGTGCCGCGCACCGCGGCGCCGCCGAGGTTCAGCAGCACGAGGAAGCCGTCGGTGACGGTGGCTTCGACCGCGGTCGCGCCGGTGGTGACCCGGCCGGAAGCCTGCGGCGGACCGGGGCGCAGCTCGGCGACGAACGGGGCGGCCGGGCCGCCGGAGAGCGTGACGCGGTCGCCGGTGACGGTGATCGGGTTCGGGCCCGCGACGGTGATCCCGGCGCGGCCGTCGATGTCGAGCCTGCCGCCCGTGCTGCGCAGCGCGGGCACCGGATAGCTCGCCACGGACGTCCAGGTCACGCCGTCCGGCGACGTCTCGATCCGGTACTCCCGCCCGGCGGCGGCCTCCCAGCTCAGCCGCACGCGGTCGACGGCCCTCGGCGCGCCGAGGTCGACGGCCAGCCAGCTGTCCGCGCGCGGGCGGTCCGATGTGGACACCGCCCAGCGGGTCGCCGCGTTGCCGTCGACGGCGTACTTCGCCTCCTTGCCCGCCGACGCCGACGAGGCCGCTGCCGTCCCGGTCCCGGCCAGGTCCGGTCCGTCGCCGTCGCGGACCTCGAACGCCCAGAGCGAGTAGCCGTACTGCGGGTCCGGTTCGACGCCGAGCATGCGGACGTGCCGCGCGGTGACCGGGGTGAACGTCAGCTCGTCGGTCCGCGCACCGGCAGGAGCGGCCGCCGCTTTCACCGTCACGGTCCCTTCGGCGGCGGTGTAGGTGCGGTCGCCGTCGAGGCCCGGCACGCCGGGCATCACGAGGTTGTGCACGTTCAGCACGCCCTCGCGCGCGGCGACGCCGGTGCTGGCGTAGACGGCGGCACCGGTCGGCAGGGTGGCGAGCGCGGCACACCCGCTGTCGAAGCGCAGGACGCCGACCGTGCCGTCGAAACCGTCGCGGACCTCCGTGAACGTGGTGGCGTGCCGTTCTCGCACGACGAGGTTCGTGGCCGGGAGCAGCATCGGGTTCGCGCCGCCGAGCACGAACAGCCAGTCGTCGTGGTGCGGCTGCCAGGCGAACTTCACGAAGCCGGGCTTGCTGACCGTCCCGGCCCAGGCGGCGGGGGAGCGGTGGGCCAGCAGGCCCGGCCCGGCACCGAAGTCGGCGACCCCGGCCGCGTGGGCGGCGAACTCGCGCTCGCTCACGGGGACGACCGGGCCGCCGTGGGCGGCGCGCCACTCGTGCAGCAGGTAGCTGATCGCGAGTTCGGCGCGGGCCTCCGGCTCGTACTTCGGTTCGCCGGAGAACTTCGTGAGCCGGTCGGCGGGCGCGTAGGCCTGGTAGGGCTCGAGACGGGCCGCGAGGTCGGCCTCGGCGCGGGCGGCGTGGCGGTCGCCGAGCACCTGGGCGCGGAAGGCGAGCGGGATGACGTCGCGGCCGTAGAGGTGCTCCCGGTCCGCGACCATCGGCATCAGCGGTTCGCCGGCGTCACTGGTCATCAGCAGCATCGTGCGCCACAGCAGTTCGCCGTTCGGCTGCGCGGTGAGCACCTCCGGCAGCGGCGTGCCGGCGGCGAGGAAGTGCATCGCGTTGCGGCCGGACGTGCGCCAGAGCTCTTCCTGGTAGTGCGGGCCGAACGAACCGTGGTTTTCGACGAGGAAGGTGTCGTAGAGGTTGGTGGCGGTGTTCGCGCTGATCGGGCGGCCGTCGACGAGCCGCGGGTTGGCCAGGTCCGCGGCAGGCAACCCGGCCTCGTTGCGGCTCCACGCGCCGAAGGCGTCCCGCCATGCCGCCGCCCGCGGATCGGCCGGTGCCCACGCGAGCGCGGGGGCCAGCGACTGGGCGTAGACGCCCATCTCTTCGAGCTTGGTGTCCCCGATGTGCCCGCCGAGCAGGCCGTCGGGCGTCCAGCCGCCGGACTCCGGGTCGTCGCCGGTGCCGAGGGCGGTGGTGTAGGCGGCCTGTCCGGTGGTGATGTGCTCGACGTCCTGGTGGGTGGCCTCGTCGAGCTCCGTCCACAAGAGACGGGACGCGAGCACGAAGTAGGACTGGAAGGTGGTGTCGAAGAAGAGCTTGCGGCCCCACTCGGTACCGCCGGCGAGCCGGTTCGACGCGGCGAAGTGCCGGATCGTGGCGAGGGTGTGCTCGCGCAGGGTGTCCCGGTCGACGCCGGCGATCGCCGGGTCGTAGCCGTCGCGGGTGAGCAGGACGGCGTTGCCGAGCACCACGGCGAAGGTGAAGTCACGGGCCGGGTAGTGGCCGGCGACCGGGTCGAACTGCTGCTCGGCCCAGCGCGTGTGCCGCAGCAGCACGCGCAGGTAGGTCGCGGCGACCGGATCGGGCGGTCCGCCGGGCGCCGCCGTGCCGTCCGCTGTCGTGCCGGGTACCGCCGTGTCGTTCGCCGCCCGGGCGAGGCCCGGGAGCAGGCCCGACGCCAGGGCAGCCGCCGCTCCGCCCGCGCCCAGGAGGCGGAGCGCCCGCCGCCGGTCCAGCTCGCCCATGCCCCGGCCTCCGCTCGTTGACAACCTTGTCAGCGCGGATTCTGGAACGCCGTCATCACCCCGGGCAAGCCCGGCGCCGGATCCCGTCCGGTTTCGGACACGGCCGAAGTCCGTATAACGACCTATACCAGCGATCGTAGTGCCGGTGGTGGACAGGCACCGGAAGCGAAGAGCGCCTCGGGGCACCGCGTCGAAACGGTGGCGGAGCTGAACGCCGGGCCGGCCCGAACGGTGGCGGCCTGCCTGGACAGCCGCGGCGGCGTGATGAGATGACAACGTGATCACCGACCCGTGGGTGCTGCTCCTGCTCGTGCTGGCCGGGGTCGGCGCCGGCCTGACCGGAGCGACCGCCGGGCTCGCGTCGCTGGTGTCCTACCCGGCGCTGCTCGCCGCGGGACTGCCGCCGGTGACCGCCAACATCACCAACACCGTCGCCATGCTGGGCACCACCGCCGGTGCCGCCGCCGGGGCACGGCCCGAGCTGGCCGGGCAGCGGCGCCGCCTCGTGCCGCTCTGCGCCATCACCACCGTCGGCGGCGCGTGTGGCGGCCTCGTGCTGCTGCTGACGCCGTCCGGCGCGTTCACCGTCATCGTGCCGTGGCTGATCGGCGGGGCGTCGCTGGTGCTGATGGCCGGTCCCCGGCTGCGGCGGGTGGCCGAAGGGGCGGACCGCCACGGCCTCAGCCCGGTGACCGGGCTGATCGCGTTCCTGATCGGCATCTACGGCGGCTACTTCGGCGCCGCCGCGGGCGTGCTCATGCTCGCGCTGCTGGTCACGGTGTGGAGCCAGCCGCTCGCCCGGACGAACGCGGCCAAGAACCTGATCACCGGCTCGGCGAACCTCCTCGCCGCGATCGTCTTCGCCATCACCGGAAAGGTCGTGTGGCCGGCGGCGCTCGCCGTCTGCCTCGGCTCGCTCGGCGGCTCGTGGCTGGGATCGGTCCTCGTGCGGCGGCTGCCCGCCACGCCGTTGCGGATCGGGATCGGCATCGGCGGACTGGGTCTGGCGGTCGTCCTCGGCCTGAGGGCATGATCGGCGGGGTTATCGGCGAGCAGGAGACCAGATGAGCATTGTCGGGACCAGGGTGGTCCGCCAGGAGGATCGCAATCTGATCACCGCGGGCGGCACCTACGTGGACGATCTGCGACCGGAAGCGCTTTCCGGTGCCGCGCACGCGGTTTTCGTGCGCAGTCCGATCGCGCACGCGCGGATCGGGGGCATCGACGTCAGCGCGGCGAAGGAGGCACCGGGCGTGCTCGGCGTGTTCACCGCCGCGGACCTCGGGCTCGCTCCGCACCCGGCGGGGCCGCTCCCGGAGCCGTGGCTGGCCGATGGCCTGGTGCGCTACGTCGGCGAACCCGTCGCGCTCGTCGTCACCGAAGAGCGTTACCAGCTGGCCGACGCGGCCGAGCTGGTCGACGTCGACTACGAGCCGCTGCAGGCCGTCGTGACCGTCGACGCGGCCCTGGCGGGCGAGACGCTGCTGTTCCCGGAGCACGGCAGCAACGTCGTCCAGGTCCACGGCGCGGCGGAGTTCGACGACGCGATCTTCGACGGCTGCGAAGTCGTCGTCACCCAGACCGTGCTCAACCAGCGCGTCGCGCCCGCACCGCTCGAAGTGCGCGGCGCCGCCTGCGCGTGGGGCGAGGACGGCAGGCTGACGGCCTGGCTGTCCACGCAGAACGCCCAGATGGCCCGGGGGCAGCTGGCCGCGAGCCTCGGCGTCGGCGAAGAGTCGGTGCGGGTGATCGCGCCGGACGTCGGCGGCGGGTTCGGTGCCAAGATCGGCGCGGACCCCGAGGCCACTGTGCTCGGCTGGGCCGCCAAGCAGCTCGGGCGGGCCGTGCGCTGGGTCGAGTCGCGCAGCGAAAACCTCACGGCGATGACGCACGGCCGGGCGCAGCAGAACACCGTGACCATCGGCGGGAAACGCGACGGGACCGTCCTCGCGTACCGCCTCGACGTCATCCAGGATGCCGGCGCGTACCCGCGGTTGCTGATGCTGCCGACGCTGACCGAGCTGATGGCCGTCGGCGTCTACCGGTTCCCCCGGGTCGAAACGCGCAGCCGCGCCGTCGTCACCACCACCACGCCGATCGGGGCCTACCGCGGCGCCGGCCGTCCGGAGGCGACGGCCGCCGTCGAACGGGCGATGGACCGCTTCGCCGCCGAGATCGGGCTGGACCCGGCCGAGGTCCGCCGGGTCAACTTCATCCGGCCCGAGCAGTTCCCGTACCAATCGCCGACCGGGGCTTCGTACGACACGGGCGAATACGCGGCCGCTCTGGACAAGGTGCTCGACACCGCCGGGTACGCGGAACTGCGGGCCGAGCAACAGCGGCGGCGGGAGGCGGGCGACCCGGTCGAACTGGGCCTCGGGATCGCCGCCTACGTCGAGATCACCGGCGGCGACGGTGCCGGGGAGAGCGGCCGCGTCGACATCCACCCCGACGGCTCGGTCGTCGCCTGGACCGGCAGTTCGCCGCACGGGCAGGGCCTCGGCACGTCGCTGGCCATGCTCCTGGCCGACCGGCTCGGCGTGCCCCTGGACAAGATCACCGTCCGCCACGGCGACACCGACGAGGTGCCGAACGCGGTCGGCACGTTCGGCTCGCGGTCGCTGCAGCTGGGCGGCTCGGCGATCCGGCAGGCGGCCGACGAGGTGATCGCCCAGGCCCGCGAGCTGGCGGCGGAACTGCTGGAGGCCGCGCCGGACGACCTCGAACTGGATGCCGGCCGCGGTGTCTGGCAGGTCCGCGGCGCCCCGGCGAGCACGGTGCTCAGCTGGGCGGAGGTCGCCGGCCGGGCGGCCGGGGGCAAGCTGTCCGCCGACGTCTGGTTCGGCGACGGCAAACCGACCTTCCCGTTCGGCGCGCACCTCGCGGTGGTCGAGGTCGACACCGAGACCGGCAAGGTCGAGCTGCGCCGGATCGTCGCCGTCGACGACGCCGGTCCGATCGTCAACCCGCTCACCTTCCGCGGGCAGCGCCACGGCGGGCTCGGCCAGGGCGCGGCGCAGGCCCTGCTGGAGGTCGTCACCTACGACGAGGACGGCAACCCGACGACGGCGACCCTGGCGGACTACTCGTTCGTCACCGCCGCCGAACTGCCGGACTTCGAGCTGGTCGACATGGTGACGCCGACCGACCGGAACCTGCTGGGCGTCAAGGGAATCGGCGAGGCGGCCACGATCGGCTCGACCCCGGCGGTGCACAACGCCGTGATCGACGCGCTGAGCGCGCGCGGCGTCAAGCACCTGGACATGCCCACGACTCCGATCCGGGTGTGGGCGGCACTGGAAGAAGCGGGAAAGGGAAGCGCGCAGTGAAGGTCTCGATCGAAGTCAACGGGCGGACGGTGACCGACGAGGTGCCGGACCGGACGCTGCTGGTGCACTTCCTGCGCGAAACCGCCGGGCTCACCGCCACGAACATCGGCTGCGACACCACGTCCTGCGGCGCCTGCACGGTGCTGCTGGACGGCGAGTCGGTCAAGTCCTGCACGGTGCTGGCCGCGCAGGCCGACGGCCACGCCGTCACCACCGTCGAAGGACTGTCCGGTGCGGACGGTGACCTGCACCCGGTGCAGCGGGCGTTCCGCGAGCAGCACGGCCTGCAGTGCGGGTTCTGCACGCCGGGGATGATCATGGCGTCGGTTTCGCTGCTGGCCGACAACCCCCGGCCGACCCGCGACGACGTCCGGGCCGGGCTCGAGGGCAACCTGTGTCGCTGCACGGGTTACCACAACATCGTCAGCGCCGTGATCGACGCTTCGGGACAGGAGGTGGACCGGTGATCCCCGCCGAGTTCCGCTACGAACGGGCGTCCACAGTGGACGAGGCGCTGGCGTTGCTGGCCACGCACGGCGACGAGGCCAAGGTGCTGGCGGGCGGGCATTCCCTGCTGCCGCTGATGAAGCTGCGGCTGGCCGCGCCGGAGTACCTGGTGGACATCGGGCCGCTCGGCGAGCTGCGGTACGTCCGGCTCGACGGCGGCGACGTCGTGGTCGGCGCGCTGTCCCGGTACAGCGACCTGGCGCGGGACCCGGTGCTGCGGGAGCACGCGCCGCTGCTGGCCCACGTGTCCGGCGAGGTCGGCGACCGTCAGGTCCGCCACCGCGGCACGATCGGCGGATCGCTGGTGCACGCGGACGCGGCGGCGGACCTGCCCGCGGCGGTCTTGGCGTCCGACGCGGTGCTGGTGGCCCGCGGCCCAGCGGGGGAGCGCCGCATCCCGGCGGCGGAGTTCTTCCTCGGCCCGTTCACGACGCCGCTGGCGGCGGACGAGCTGCTGACCGAGGTCCGGTTCCCGGCCCAGACGGGACTGGGCTGGGGCTTCGAGAAGTTCACCCGCCGCGCGATCGACTGGGCGATGGTCGGGGTGGCGGCCGTCGGTGGCCGCGTCGGCCTGGTGAACATGGGCGGCGTACCGCTGCGCGCGACGGCGACGGAGGAGGCACTGGCCGCGGGGCGGTCGATCGAGGACGCGGCGGCCCTGGCGGCGGAGGGCACGAACCCGCCGGACGAACCCCACGCGACGGCGGAGTACCGGCGTCACCTGGCGAGGGTGCTGACCCGGCGGGCGCTGACGCAGGCGGCTTCGCGGACCTGAGCACCGGGGCTTTCCCGGTTTCGGGCGGCCATCACGCTTTCGGCGAAGCGTGATGGCCGATTCCCGCCAGCGACGAGTCCCGTGTGGACGGCAGGATCGACCGGGTGAAAACTGTGGCGCACACGGCCATCGAGCCCGGCATCCTGTACTTCGGCACCCCGGTGGTCCTCGTTTCCAGCACCAACGAAGACGGTTCGGCCAACCTGGCCCCGATGTCGTCCGCGTTCTGGCTCGGCTGGCGGGCGATGCTCGGGCTCGGGGCCCGTTCGAAGACCGCCCGGAACCTGCTGCGCACCCGCGAATGCGTCCTCAACCTGCCTTCGGACACCCTCGCCGCCGCCGTCGACCGCCTGGCACTGACGACTGGCTCCGATCCGGTACCGCCGGGCAAGCAGCAGCGCGGTTACCGCCACGTCGCGGACAAGTTCGGACGCGCGGGCCTGACGCCGGTGCCGTCGGAGACGGTGGCGCCCCCACGGATCGCCGAGTGCCCGGTGGCCATGGAGGCGGTCGTCGAGGCAACGCACCCGGTGGCCGACGACGGCGGCATCGTCGCTTTCGAGGTGCGCGTGCAGCGGGTGTTCGTGCACGAGGACATCCGCCTGGCCGGCACCGACGACCACATCGACCCGGACGCCTGGCGGCCGCTCATCATGAGCTTTCAGAAGCTTTACGGTCTGGGGGAGCAGGTTCACCCTTCGACGTTGGCCCGGATCCCTGAGCGGCTTTACCGTGGACCGGATATCGAGCGGGCTCGAGGTGCCGGGGCGCGTGGGCTGTGAAGCTGAGGGTTTCTTGCGAGGCCGCACTGGGCAGTTACGCCCGATCGAGTGATGAACTCCTGTTCGATTCTCGGGTAGTTTGAAGGTATGTCCAGCGACGTGATGCAGCGAGCCGATGCGGTGGCTTTGGCCGACCGTATCGGTGCGCTGCTTGCGTGTATGCGTTCTGCTGAGGCTGAACTTGGTGCTCTGCTGGTGGAAATCGAGCAGCGGGGCGTGCTGGAGCTGTTCGGGTATCGTTCTGTGGCCCGGTTGCTGGAACACCTCGGCGATGTCCCGAAGCA